>CAOJXM010000001.1 GCA_948465625.1 uncultured Clostridium sp.
AAAAAGGTGCCAATACCATTATCATTGAAAAAGAAATGGACATAAAAGAAGCAGTAACAGTCATTAAAGTAGACTCTTCTAGAGTGGCATTAGCCAAGATATCTGCAACATTTTTTGAAAATCCAGCCAAAGATTTAATCAAAATAGGAATTACAGGAACCAAAGGAAAAACAACAACAACTTTTATGGTAAAAGCAATTTTGGAAGTAGCAGGAGGAAAAGTAGGGTTAATTGGAACAACGGGTGCTTTTGTAGGAACAGAAAAAATAGAAACTAAAAATACTACACCAGAATCTTATGAAATTCAAAAACTATTTCGAAAAATGGTAGATAATGGTTGTAAGTATGTGGTAATGGAAGTGGCTTCACAAGGGTTAAAAATGCAAAGAGTAGCTGGAATTACTTTTGATTATGGTGTATTTACTAATTTATCACCAGACCATATTGGACCAAATGAACATGAGGATTTTGAGGAATATTTGCAATGTAAAAATTTATTGTTTAAGCAATGTAAAGTAGGAATTATCAACAAAGATGGTCATCGTTGGGAAGATATCATACAAGGGCATACTTGTAAAATTCAAACATATGCCATTAATCAAGAAGCAGACTTAAGAGCTTCTAATTTGGAATTTATATCAACCAAAGATTTCTTTGGAGTAGCATTTGATTTAACTGGAAAAATCAATACTAGAATTAAAACCAGTATTCCAGGAAGATTTACTGTTTATAATTCTTTGGTAGCAATTTCCATTTGCTATGACTTAGGAATTGATTTAGAAATTATCAAAAAGGCATTAGCAAATGTAACCGTAAGAGGAAGAATGGAACAAGTTAAAGTATCAGACAAATATAAAATCATTATTGATTATGCACATAATGAAATTAGTATGGAAAGTCTAATGGATACCATAAATGAGTATAATCATGAAAGAATTATCTGTATTTTTGGCGGTGGTGGTAACCGTTCTAAGTTACGAAGATATGCAATGGGAGAAATTGCTGGAAAAATGGCCGATTTGTGTATTATTACAGAAGATAATCCACGTTTTGAAGAAATTGCAGACATTAACGAAGATATCAAAGTGGGATTAGCCAAATCAGATGCGAAATACATCATGATTGATGATAGAAAAGAAGCAATCAAGTATGCTATGGATAATGCACAAGAAGGAGATTTAATCTTATTAATTGGAAAAGGACATGAGGAGTATCAAGAGGTAAAAGGAGTAAAACACTATTTTAACGAAAAAGAAATAATAGAAGAATTAGCAGGGAAAAGGTAGTTTAATGGAAGAAAAGAATGTTCAAAAAAGGGACATTCTTTTTTTGACATATTTTGTTCTTATTTACACAAAACATAAAATGTGATATAGTATGAAAATAGGAGGCGGAAATGGAAAAATTATTTGAAATGATAAAAAGAAGCACAAAAGATAAAAAGTTATATCTATTTACCATGATAACATTTTTGTTTTTTGGCATTTATTTTTTTACACAATACGCACCAGATACTTATAGTGTATTTTCTACAGAACTAAAAACGATTGTATTGCATTTTATTTCTTGTGGAAGAGTGGTAACAGGTGCTTTTGTCTATGGATTAATGGGAATATTAAAATTAAAGGATAGAGGTGTCTATCTGATTTCTTATGGGCTAGCTATGGTTTGCACCATAATTAGTATGTATCAATTAAATAAAATGTTACAAAAAGAGGTAAAAAATGAACTTATTAGCATATTAGCAACTATTTTAATTGTCATAAATCCTTTTTCAATCGAACTATTTTTATATGTGGAAAAAGGAATTTTGATGTTATCTGTTTTATTCTGTATTTTAGCAGTAAAACAGGTAAAAAAATGGTTTGAGCAGGATAAGAAAAAAGATAAAAGGGCATTACTCTTAGCATTGCTGTATATGATAATAGCAAATTGTTGTTATCAAGGTACCGTTGGTGTTTTTGTAGCAATTTCTTTATTCTATATTGTAAAATATTCAAAAAATGTGATAGAATTTATAAGGAATAATGTGGTGGTAGCATTAATCTATGGGATTTCTGCAGCATTTAATTTTGCCATGGTAAGATTTGTTTTTGTCAATGCACGTGCCAGTGGAAATATTATAATAGCAGAGTCGATTCAAAAAATAATAAAAGGTACACAAAAGATGTTTGTTACTACTTATGATTTGTTGCCACAAAACCTATTTTTAATGGTTCTTCTTGTACTATTGGGATTGGTAATTTATCAAGCACTTCGAGCCAAAAAGCAGGCTAAAATAAAAGGATTGGAAATTTTAGGAGCAATCTATCTTGTGGTAGGAACTACTTGTGTTACCTTATTTCCACAAATATTACAAGATACACAATCCATTTGGTTTGTAGCAAGAAGTAGTTATCCAGTAGCAGCTTTGATTGGATTGTTAGTGGTATATTTAGCAAGTCGATTTGAAATGAAAATTCCATTCAAACAAATGGTAATGATTGGATGTTGTCTATTTTTATCAATCCAATATGTGTATTTTATGAAAATTACCAAAGACAATTACATGGTAAGTTATCAAGATAAACAAATAGCAGAGCAGATTAAACAGCAAATAGGAGAATATGAAGCTAAAACAGGAAAAATTGTAACCAAAGTAGCTTTTTATCAAGATAAATATCCATCATACACATATCCAAATATACTTGCTACAGGAGATATGAATATAAAAGCATTTTCTACAGAATGGTCCACAATGGCAATTATGAAGTATTATGTGAAAAAAGAATTGGTACAAGTAGACAAAGAAGAAAAAATGCAAGAAGAATTTCAGCAGATAAATTGGGATTATTATAACAAAGAACAAGTTATTCTAAAAGAGGACACACTTCATTTGTGCTTGTATTAATAGAAAGAAGCGTCCCAAATGGTCCAAATTGGACCAAAAAGAACCGTCCCTAATGGGGGGAGAAGGAGAAAAAATGAAGAAGGTATTGTTAGTAGAAGATAATGAAACGATTGTAATGGGATTGAAGTATTATTTGGAGCAGGAAGGATTGCTTGTGGAAGTGGCAGGGGATTTGACTCAAGCAAGGGAATTACTAAAGGAGAAACTGTTTCATTTGATTTTGTTGGATATTACTTTACCAGATGGAAATGGTTTAGAGATGTGCAAAGAGATTAAGGAGAATAAAGATATTCCTGTTATTTTCTTAACAGCAAAGGATGAGGAGAATGATGTGGTACAAGGATTGGATTTGGGAGCAGATGATTATGTGATTAAACCTTTTCGAAATCGTGAGTTGTTGTCTCGTATTCACACAGTTCTTCGTAGATATGATAAGGCAACTGAGAAGTCAACCTATATTCGTTATAAAGATATTACCATTGATGTGAATAGTAGTAAGGTTTATAAAGAAAGTCAAGAGATTGTTTTGACGGCATTGGAATACAAAATCTTGTATATGTTGTTTGCGAACCAAAATATTTTGATTACAAGGGAACAAATTTTAGAAAAGATATGGGATATAGCAGGAAATTTTGTAAATGATAATACGTTAACGGTTTATATTAAAAGGATAAGAGAAAAAATTGGAGATACCAGTGCAGAGTATATTAAGACGATTCGAGGAATTGGCTATAGAGTGGGTGAATAGGAATGAAGTTATGTAAGAAGTCTGGTTTTAAGATTGTTTTGGTGTTACTTTTTTGTATTACAATTGTCATTTGTTTTGTGATGCAAATGGTGAACAGAATGCAATATAAAGCTTATCAGATAAGGGTAAATCAGATAATAGGTGCAATAATAGGAGAAGTGGAAAAGGAGTACCCAGAGGTAGAGGAAACAAGTTTAATAAAAATATTAAATGAAAATGAAAATGAAATGGCATACCAAAAAGGAGAAGAAAAATTAAAACAATATGGGATTAATCCACAAGAAGTTTCCACTATTTTAACCTTAGAAGAAAAGATGAGTAAGAATGTAAGAGTAAATGTTATGATTTTGCTATGTTTTGCATTTTTCTTCTTGGTTATTTTTATTCTGTATATGAAATATAGGGATAAAAAAGTACAAGAAATTATAGAATATATCCAAGAGATTAATGCAAAGAACTATGCCTTAAAAATATATGATAATACAGAAGATGATTTTAGTAATTTGCGAAATGAGTTATACAAAATAACGATTATGCTAAAGGAGCAGGCTTTAAATTCGACCAAAGAAAAAGAGGCAATTCAGACATCGGTTTCGGATATTTCTCATCAATTAAAAACACCCTTAACCTCTATTTCGATTATGTTAGATAATTTAATCGAAAATCCAGAGATGGAAGAAGAGACAAGACATAAATTTATCTATGAGATACGAAGACAAATGGATTGGATTAATTGGTTAGTGATTTCTTTGTTAAAGTTGTCTAGATTGGATGCAGATGCTGTTACACTAAAACAAGAAAAGATAAAAGTCAAAGATTTAATACAAAAAGTAGAACAGAATTTGGCGATTGGATTAGAAGTAAAAAATCAACAGATAGACAAACAAGGAGAAAATGAAGTTAGTTTCTTGGGGGATTTTAATTGGCAATTAGAGGCTATTACCAATATTGTTAAAAATTGTATTGAGCATACAAAGGAAGATAAAAAGATTTGGATTACTTGGGAAGAAACTGTTTTTTATACCAAGATAGAAATAAAGGATGAGGGAGAAGGTATTCCCAAAGAGGAAATAAGACATATTTTTGAGCGATTCTATAAAGGTAAAAATGCAACAGAAAATAGTATTGGGATTGGATTGGCATTGGCAAAAACGATTATCGAAAAGCAAAATGGTTTTATTGGGGTATACTCTAATTTAAAGGAAGGAACTACATTTGAAATAAAATATATGAAAAATAAATAAAAGTCACTTAGGAGTCACTTTTTACCAATATACTAGAAATAGTATAGAGGAAAGGGTGATTTTTTTAAATGGAAATTTTAAAAGTGGAAAATTTAACAAAAGTATATGGAAAAGGAGAAAATGAAGTAAAAGCAGTAAATAATATTTCTTTTAGTGTAGAAAAAGGTGAGTTTGTTGCGATTGTTGGTTCTAGTGGAAGCGGAAAATCAACTTTGCTTCATTTATTAGGGGGAGTGGATCGACCAACCAGTGGAAAAGTATTGATTGATGGAGAAGATATTTATCAATTGGACAATAATAATTTAGCCATTTTTAGAAGAAGGCAAGTAGGACTGATTTATCAATTTTATAATTTAATCCCAATTTTAAATGTAGTAGAAAATATTACTTTGCCATGTGAGTTAGATGGGAATAAGGTTCCTAAAAAAAGATTAGAGGATTTGTTAAATACATTAAATTTAAGCAACCGAAGAAATAACTTACCAAACCAATTATCTGGTGGACAACAACAAAGAGTATCCATAGGAAGGGCAATTATTAATTCCCCAGCCATTATGCTAGCAGATGAACCAACAGGAAACTTAGACCGCAAAACTTCAGAGGAAATTATAGCCTTATTAAAACTTTCGAATAAAAAGTATAATCAGACGTTAATTGTAATTACCCATGATGAGAAGATAGCATTAGAAGCGGATAGAATTATTACCATTGAAGATGGAAAAATAATAAAAGATGAGTTAAATAAATAAGAGACAAGGGGGATGGATAAGATGAATATTTTAAATCAATTTACAACCAGAAGTTTGAAGTTAAACAAAAAAAGAACCATTGTAACAATTATTGGAATTATGCTTTCAACTGCTTTAATTTGTGCAACAGCAGGGTTAATTAGTAGCTTTCAACAAACATTAATCAAACGAGCTGTTCAAAATACTGGAGATTATCATACTATTTTTAGCAATATTTCACAAGAAGAACAAAAATATATAACCGAAAATAGAAATGTAGAAGATTGTATGTTTACACAAAATATAGGATATAGTAAGTTGGAAGGAAGTACCAATCTATTTAAGCCTTATTTGTTTATGATAGGATACAACCAAAAAGCAATGGAAAAGTTACCCATTCGATTAAAAGAAGGACGCCTACCACAAAATGAAAATGAAATTGTGATAGCATCACATATTATTTCTAACGCAGAAGTGGATTTAAAAGTAGGAGATACCTTAAAATTAAAAGTAGGAAAACGTTATCGTGAAGGAGAGGAATTAACACAAAATAATCCTTGTTATCAAGAAGAGTATTCTAGCATTGACTTAGGCGTAGAAAGCGTAGAAAACGAAGTAAGTGTAAGCGAGGATGAGTATTTGCAAGAAGAGTTTGAAAAAGAATATACCATTGTGGGGATAATGGCACGTCCAGATTATACTACAGAGCCACTTTCTGCACCAGGCTATACAGTGATTACTTTTTTAGAAAATTTACAAGTCAATAAAAATGCCAATATCTATGTAAAGTATAAAACACCAAAAGATGCATATAAGATTAGCAAAGAAATAAAAGAAGTATTGGATAGCAAAAGTGAGAAAGGAGATTATTTTATTTCTCATCATACCAGTTTGCTAACATGGCTTGGAGCAACCAAACAAGATAATACGCAAACGGTTATTTATAGTCTTGCAGCAGTAGTAATTGGTATTATTGTAGTAACTTCTGTATTTGTAATTCGCAATAGTTTTAGTATTTCGGTAACAGAGAAGTTTAAACAATATGGAATTTTAGCTAGTATTGGAGCAACACCAAAACAAATTAAGCATAATGTTTTGTATGAAGGTATGATGATTGCAATGATTGCGATTCCTTTAGGAATACTAGGGGCAATGTTTGCGGTATGGGTATTGGTTATGCTGTTAAATGCTTTAATTGGCGAGTTTTGGGATGTAACCTTTACATTTAGTATGTCTTTATCTGCTGTTGGGATATCAGTAATAATGGCATTGGTGACCATTTATTTATCTTGTTTATTACCAGCAAGGA
Source organism: uncultured Clostridium sp. (assembly GCA_948465625.1). Lineage (GTDB taxonomy): Bacteria > Bacillota > Clostridia > TANB77 > CAG-508 > CAOJXM01. The sequence continues at coordinate 6,920 of CAOJXM010000001.1, forward strand.
AAGCAGGAAAGATATCACCAATTGATGCCATTCGTTCTACTAATGATATTAAGATAAAGGCAAAGAAAATTAAATGCCCAAAAATGATTAGGAAGATATTTAAAATTGGAGGAGAACTTTCGTGGAAAAATTTAAAACGAAGCAAAAAGAAGTATCGAACAACCGTTATTTCGATTGTGGTTAGTATTGTAGTATTTTTATCACTATCTTCTGTTTTACAATATGGGTTTAGGATATCTGGAATTTATTATGAAGAGTTGCCATATAACATAAGCATCGATGTAAGAGAAAAAGAGAAAAATGATATCTATAATGAAATTTTAAAATTGCCTCAAGTAGATAGCTTTTCAAGAGTAAAGACTATTACAATGTATGTGGATAGCAATCAATATAAAAATAAAGAATATCCAGATGAAGTTTACATGGAAGTAGAGGGCAAAAAGTTTATTGCGATTTCTATTACAGCAGTAGGAAAAGAGGAATATAGTAAATATCTAAAATCTTTAGGTTTAGAAGAAGCTAGTATGAAAGATAAAGCAATTTTGTATGATAAAGCAAGTTATTATCAAGATGCTAAGTATTATGAAACCAATCAAACAAACATTCAAGAGAAGCAAAATATTACTGGAAGTTTTTTTGAAATTACAAGTGTAAAAAACGACCAAGCAAAACGAGAAGAAAAGGGAAAAGTAAACTTACAAGTGGAAAAAAGAGTAGAAGAATTACCAATGGGAGTAAGAGATTATAATATTAGTATAATCGTAAGTGAGGAAATGTTTGAGCAATTAGCAGACCAAATGAATGAATCTGCAAATGATGCGGGATTATATATTTATAGTAGTGAGCCATTTGAATTAGAAAAAGAAATAGAGAATTTAGGTTATAAAGAAAAGGTATATGTTTATAATTACGAAAATAACAAAAGAGAGAATGATTCGATGATTTTAGTGGTATCTATTTTCTTATATGGATTTATCAGTGTGATTACTTTAATTGGCGTAACCAACATCTTTAATACGATTACTACCAATATGGCCTTACGAAGTAAAGAGTTTGCTATGTTAAAATCAATAGGTATGACACAAAAAGAGTTTAATAGAATGATACGATTAGAAAGTATATTTTATGGAGCAAAATCGTTATTTTATGGTTTACCAATTGGGATAGGTTTATCGTACTGGATTTACCATATCATAACAGATAAATATCAACTTGCTTATCAAATACCATTTATGCAAATTGGTTTGTGTGTAGGATTTGTATTTGTAATTGTATTTGTAAGTATGAAGTATTCTTTAAGCAAAATTAACAAACAAAATATAATTGAAACCATTCGAAACGAAAATATTTAAAATATACTTTTAAAAATTTAGGATAGGTGTATAATATATATAAATTCATAGAAAAAGGGGTATATATTATGCAAAGTACAAAAAAGGAAGAAGTGGATGTAAAAAAAGTATATGGAGAACAGGCAACGTTAGCAGTAGATGAGTTTGTAAGTCAATATAATATAAAAAGAGAAGGATTAAACCAGGAAGAAGTAACGAATTATAGGAACCAATATGGGAAGAATGAAATGAAGCAATCCAAACCCAAAAAGTGGTATCATTATTTCGTAGAAAGCCTGCTTAGTCCTTTTAATATTATTTTATTAGGAATTACCTTAGTATTAGTTTATACTGATATTATTTTACCCAAAAGCCCAAGTCCAGCTAATATCATTGTAATTGTAGTGTTAGTAGCCATTAGTACATTGCTTGAATTTTTTGAGGAGTATCGTTCCAACCAAGCAGCACAAAAGTTAAAGGAATTGGTGGAGACCACAGCAATGGTAATGAGAAATGGAAAGCAAGAGAAAATACCATTAAAAGAAATTGTGATGAATGATGTTGTGGTGTTATCAGCAGGCGATATGATACCAGCAGATTTGAGGATTGTGGAAGGAAAAGATTTGTATGTGGGGCAATCATCCATTACAGGGGAATCGGATTCGGTTAAAAAGCTAAGTAAAACAGAGTTAAGCAATAGGGAAGAAATTGAGGCAATTACGGATTTGGATACGATTTGCTTTATGGGGACCAATGTAATTAGTGGTTCAGCAAAAGGTGTTGTAATTAAAACAGGAGATGATACGTATTTTGGTAAAGTGGCACATACGCTAGTGCAAGGAAAGCCTAAAACCAGTTTTCAAAAAGGGGTAGAAAATATTAGCAAATTATTGATTCGTTTTATGCTAATTTTAATACCAATTGTATTTTTATTAAATGCAGGAAAGCATGATATTTTAATTGCTTTTACTTTTGCAGTAGCAATTGCCATTGGGATTACCCCGCTTCTTTTGCCAGTGATTTTATCTTCTAGCCTTTCTAAGGGAGCTGTACGTATGTCAAAAAAGAAGACGATTGTAAAAAAGCTAGATTCGATTCAAAGTTTTGGGGCAATGAATATTTTATGTACTGATAAAACAGGTACCTTAACAGAAGATAAAATTGTATTAGAAAAGTATTTGGATATTAAGGGAGAAGAAGATTTTCGTGTTTTAAAACATGCTTTTTTGAATAGCTATTTTCAAACAGGATTAAAGGGAAATATTGATGAAGCGGTGATTAAAAGAGCTTTGGAAAAACAGATGCAAGAGTTAACAACGAGCTATCACAAAGTAGATGAGATTCCATTTGATTTTGCAAGAAGAAGGTTATCTGTGGTAGTGGAAAAAGAAGGAAAAAGGCAGTTGATTACCAAAGGGGCAGTAGAGGAGATTTTAAGTATTTGCACAATGGTAGATTACAAAGGAGAAGTTAGTCCACTTACCAATGAAATAAAAAGTAATATTAGGCAAATAACAAAACGCTTAAATGAAGACGGATTAAGAGTGGTTGCCGTTTGTCAAAAGAATGAAATTAATGGCATACAAAATTTTGCTGTGACAGATGAAAAAAGCATGGTATTATTAGGATTTATTGGATTTTTGGATCCACCAAAAGAAAGTGCAAAAGTAGCGGTTGAGCGATTAAATCAAGCAGGAATTCGTGTGATGGTGTTAACTGGTGATAATGCAGAAGTAACCAAAGCGATTTGTAAAAAGGTAGGGATTAATACCAGTAGAATTGTATTAGGAAGCGAATTGGATAAGTTAGCCGATTATGCAGTACTACGCTTATTGAAAAAGGCAAATGTTTTTGCCAAGTTATCGCCCATTCAAAAGGCAAGATTAGTGAGGATTTTAAAAGAAGCAGGTAATGTAGTTGGCTATATGGGAGATGGGATTAACGATGCTCCTTCTCTTACCAATTCAGATGTGGGAATTTCTGTTGATACAGCAGTGGATATTGCAAAAGAAACAGCAGATATTATTTTATTAGAAAAAGATTTGAATGTGCTAATGGATGGGGTGTTAGAAGGAAGAAAAACGTTTGCTAATATTATGAAATATATTAAATTAGCGGCTAGTTTTAATTTTGGGGAAGTATCCTCTGTTGTAATTGCTAGTATTTTATTACCATTTTTTCCTATTACACCAATTCAGCTATTGGTACAAAGTTTGCTTTATGATGTAGGGCAGTTGACCTTGCCATTTGATAATGTAGATGAAGAGTATTTGAGGAAACCACGCCAATGGAATATTAAGAGTTTAAGACATTTTATGACTTTTATGGGACCGCTTAGTTCATGTTTTGACTTAATTGTGTTTGCTACATTATGGTTTGGTTTTAACTTAAGAGCACCTGATGCAGCAATATTTCAAACGATTTGGTTTTCGTATGGTGTAGTGTCTAACTTAGTGGGGATGCATATTATCCGAACAGCTAAGAAGCCATTAGTAGAAAGCCATGCTTCCAAAATGGTATATATTAGTTCGATTGCATTAAGTGTGATTGCAATCTTGGTACCTTTTACGATTTTAGGTAAAGTAATTGGCTTAGTACCACTTTCTTTACCATATATTGGGGTGATTGTAGCAGTTCCTATTTTATACTGTTTTGTTGCGATATTTGCAAAAAAGGTATATATCAAGAAATATGGAGAGTGGATTTAAAATTGACATTATGTTAATTTTAGTGTAAAATAGAAGAAGATAGTCAAAAAAGACAAGTATAAAAAAAGAAGGAGAATGAACATGAAACAAATGAATAAAGAGAAATTAGAAATGAGGCGGAAGCAGTTTGAAATTCCTAAGGGAATTTTAGCCTTAAGAGAGCAGAGAAATTCAAGAAAAGAGAACATCCTCTATTTCATGAAGCTTCTGGGAGCTGACCAATATGGGAGACGCTCAGAAGAAATGATAAGGTTTCTAGAATTAGAATGTGTGGGGCTAAAGAATAGGGAAAACCTAATTATGGAGATTGCACAGAAGTATAATAAGCAAATCAAAACAATACGAGATGATTTGGCAAAAGTGATAGTCAAGGTATATAGTGATAGAAGTAACCATAAGATATTCCAAGAATTAAAAATAAACGATTCAAAGATACCAAACATTAGAGAATTTTCTTTGCGAATTGTAGAATATATTCAATTTGTGGAAAGAGAAATTCCAGAAGAAGAGATGAAGGTACGGCTATTTCTACATGCTTTGAAGATTCCTCAAACCATGCGAGGGTATGAGATTTTTGTAAGAAACATAATGGATGAACTGGAAGGGAAAACATATGCAAAATTTATAGAGAAGAGAACGCAACAACCAAAATCAACAAAAGCACATAATATTAACTGTGTTTTAGAATATATTTGGAAAAATCCAGCTAATATAAAATGGCTAGAGAAAATTTGGGGCAAGAATCGCAAATATAAGCCTACTTGCAAAGAGATGATTGATGAGATAAGAAAATATATGGAAAAAAGTGGGGACGAAAAAGAATTTCAAACTCCAGAGTTTCTTTTGAAGATGAAAGAAAGGAATTTATCAAGAAAGGAAAATATATGTGCTTTGTTGAATCAATTAAATATGATTACGTATGTAGGATATGAGGAACTTTTACAAGCAATAATGATACAGTGTGAAACAAAAATGGCATTTGAAGAAATGTATCAAGAAATTTTGCAGAGTGGAAAAGGCAAACCAGTTTACAATCGCATTAGGTCGATGATTCATAAAACATGGGAAAACCAAGAAAATCAAAAGAAACTCAAAGAAATGGGGTTGGATTTTGGAGGAAAAATACCTACCAATCGAGAATTTGTTTGTACAATGGTAGAATACATCAAAATTTTGGAGAGTAAATCAGAAAGGGAAATAAGAGCAAGGAATTTTTTGTATCGTTTTTCTTATTTGGCAGGGCATGAAGCAATTATAGAGACCTTGAGTATTACAGAAAAAGAAGAGAAGATACAATTAGAAAAAGAAGAGAAGATACAATTAGAAAAAGAATATCAAGAATATATAGCTGAGATGGAAAAAAGAAAGCAGGCATTCAGTGAATATGTTACGAAACTATTGGAAAAATGGGGGATACAAGACGACCCAGAATTATTAGAGTGGATTGGCTGGGATGGCATTGTCATAAAAACTCATAAGAAGCAAGTGTTTCAGGGTAGTAGCAGACCCAATAAAACACAGTTGATTAAAGCGATTGTGGAATACATCAAGTGGTTACAAGAAGCCTAATTAAAAATCTCATCTAGATATCTAACAAATGTTCATTCGAAAAGAAAAAACATTGCGATTGCGATGTTTTTTCTTTTGTACTCTTGCTTTTTTTGTAAGAAAAGAGTAAGATAGTAATAGCAAAATCACGAGGGGGAGTTATCATGAAGAAAATTTTAACAGGGTTACAACCAACAGGAGTTATTACTTTAGGAAATTACATAGGAGCCATTAAACAAATTGTAAAATATCAAGAAGAATATGATTCTTATTTATTTGTTGCGGATTTACATGCGATTACCATCCCACAAGATAAAGAGATATTATCACAAAATACAAGAGATTTGCTAGCACTATACTTAGCTTGTGGTGTTGACCCAAAAAAGAATAAAATCTATATTCAATCAGAAAATGAATATCATACCAATATTGCGTGGTTACTAGAGTGTAACACCTATTATGGGGAATTATCTCGTATGACGCAATTTAAAGATAAAAGTCAAAAGAATGTCAATTTTACCAGTGGATTGTTAACGTATCCTGTTTTAATGGCAGCTGACATTTTAGCATATGATGTAGATTATGTACCTGTTGGCATTGACCAAAAACAACATGTTGAATTAGCAAGAGATATTGCACAGCGATTTAACAAAAAATATGGAGAAACGTTTGTTATTCCACAACCTTTGATTTCAAAAGAAGGAACCAAAGTAATGGATTTAATAACACCAACAAAAAAAATGAGCAAATCAAGTGAAAATCCAAAAGGGGTTATTCGATTATTAGATGATGTGGCTACCATTCGTAAAAAAATCATGGGAGCAACTACAGATTCTGAAATGGTGGTAAAATATGACCCAGAAAACAAACCAGGTATTTCTAATTTGATTAATATCTATGTATCGTTTACGCAAAAAAGCATACCAGAAGTAGAGAAAGAATTAGAAGGCAAAAGTTATGGTGACTTTAAAACAAAAGTAGCAGATATAATAGTAGAAGAAATTAGTAAAATTCAAGAAAGATACCAAGCAATTGTACAAAGTAATGAATTAAATCAAATTTTAGATGAGGGTAAAGAATATACAAGAGCGATTGCAAAAAAGAAATTTGAGGATATGAAATACAAAATGGGATTTCGAAGATAGAGTGAGGAAAAGTTATGAATGAATATATGAAAAAGGCAAAAGAGCAAGCACAAGAAGGGATGAGAAAACAAGAAGGTGGGCCATTTGGGGCAGTAATTGTAGATAAAGAGGGAAATGTTATTGCACAAGCAAACAACCAAGTATTAAAAAATGTAGACCCAACAGCACATGCAGAAATACAAGCAATTCGTATGGCTTGCCAAAAGTTAGGAATCTATGATTTATCGGAATATACATTATATACCTCATGTGAACCTTGCCCTATGTGCTTATCTGCTATTATATGGGCCAATATAAAGAAGATTTATTTTGGTTGCGATAAGAAAGATGCTGCACAGATAGGGTTTCGTGATGATATGATTTATGAGTATTTTTCAGGAAACAATCAGGAAATCTTAAAAGCAGAGCCAATGGACCATGACGAATGTTTAGAAGTGTTTAAAGAGTATGAAGCAAATGGTGGAATTATTTATTAAAAAAGATTGTACCTCGGTTAACCTACAGGACCGAGGTTATTTTTGTACCTGCCAATAGATTTAAAAAATTTTAAGAAAAACTATTGACAATTGAATATGTGTTCAACTATAATAATAACATAGTTGAGTAACAATTCAATTAAAAAGTGCATAGAATAAAAGAAGAGGAGGAAACCATGTCAAAAAATGAATTTGTATGTGATTGTAATATGATACATCAAGAAGTGGTAAATCGTACCCTAAGCAAAATGCCTGAGGCAGATTTATTCAATAAATTAGCAGAGTTTTTTAAAATATTGGGAGATACTACAAGAGCAAAGATACTATTTGCACTAGACCAAAACGAAATGTGTGTATGTGATATTGCCAATGTTTTAAATATGAGTAAATCATCGATTTCACATCAATTAGGAACGTTAAGAAGAATGAGTATTGTAAAGTGTAGAAAAGAAGGAAAAGAAGTATATTATATGTTAGATGATGACCATGTAAAGGGATTATTTGAGTTAGGTATGGAACATATCGAACATAAAAATTAAAAAGTGGAGGTAATTTTATGAAAAATACAGGTAAATTAAAAGGATTAGACTGTGCTAATTGTGCAGCAAAGTTAGAAGAAGCCATTCAAAAAATAGAGGGAATCGAAAAGGTAAGTATAAGTTTTATGGCACAAAAATTAGTATTTGAATGTAAGGAAGAAGAAAAAGAAGCAATCATAGAAAAAATAAAGAAAGTAATCAAAAAAGAAGAACCAGATGTAAAGTTAGAAATGTAGGAGGAATGAAATGAAAAAAAGAGCAATACAAATAGGAGTTGCATTTTTATTATTTCTACTTGCAATTCTATTATCTTTTGAAAATCAATTTATCCATATAGGTATCTATATCGTTAGTTATTTGGTAGTAGGCTTAAACATTGTATTAAAAGCAATTAGAAATATAGTAAGAGGTAAGGTGTTTGATGAAAACTTTCTTATGAGTGTAGCAACCATTGGTGCTTTTGCTATAGGAGAATATCCAGAGGCAGTGGCTGTTATGTTGTTTTATCAAGTAGGAGAATTGTTCCAAAGTTATGCAGTAGATAAGTCAAGAAAATCAATTGCAAGTCTAATGGATATTCGTCCAGATTATGCAAATGTAAAAAGAGAAGAAGAAGTTTTAAAAGTAGAGCCAGAGGAAGTAAAAATAGGTGAATGGATTGTAGTAAAACCAGGAGAAAAAATACCAATTGATGGAATTGTAATAGAAGGCAATTCTCTTATTGACACAGCAGCATTAACAGGTGAAGCGGTACCAAGGAAGGTAACAATAGGAGATGAAATATTAAGTGGAAGTGTGAATC
>CAOJXM010000002.1 GCA_948465625.1 uncultured Clostridium sp.
CATCCTACCAAAACTAGAAAACCTAAGCAAAATCGAAGAAGAAATAGTAGTCCAAAAGCAATACTATCAAGAACTACAACAAAACAGTGAAGCAATTGATATCGCAAAAGAAGAAATTCAAAAAGCCTACCAAGAAATGAAACAAAAAATAACACCAAAATTCACAAAAAAGCTATCTGAAATCATAGAAAAAATAGCAGATGGAAAATACAAAAACATACAATTTAACGAAGAACAAGGCATCATGGTAGAAATCCAAAATGGAAACTATGTAAGTGCACAAAACCTAAGCATTGGAACCATAGACCAAATGTATCTATCATTACGCCTAAGTGCAATTGAAGAAATCACAAAAGAAAAACTACCAATCCTATTAGACGAAGCATTTGTCTATTTTGATGATAAAAGGCTACAAAACATACTACAATACCTAAGCCAAGAACTACCAGATAGGCAAATTCTCCTATTTACTTGTACCAACCGCGAAAAAGAAATACTAGAACAACAAAAAATACCATATCATTGGATTGAACTATAATATTACAAAAATGATAACAAAATGTAATGAAACTGTAAAAAATATAAGAAAAGCCAATATCCGTAACAACAAACCAAAAAAGGAAAAACCATTGGAAAATCCTACTATTGCAAGCAAATCCATACAAGCATATAATAGATAAGAACAAAAGTAGGAAAAGGAGCTATCATTATGAAAATATTACACAAGCTAGTAAGTAGTATTTTGATATTTATTTTGTTAACCATTTCATTACCAATTGAAATCATTTCAAAATCAATAGCCGCTGACACAAAGGTTGCAATAAAAACAGTAGACCTAACGGACATTGTAACAGGAACCGACATGGCACATAGCCATATCTATGAGAAAAAATATAATACTGATACACATTGGGAAGAATGCTTTATTTGTCATAACAAAATAAATGCAAAAGCACATAATTTAATAACAACAGACTATTCATGGGGATATCAGACCTGCTATCCAGGAAACAATTACACAAAATATTGTAGCGATGGTTGTGGGTATCAAATTACCTTGAAAGATCCATGCGTTTCGAACAATCAATATAGCAATGTACCACTTAGATACTTACACACGCAAAACTGTCAACATTGTGGTGTATGGATGAATACACAGCAATGTAAAGATGCAAATGGCAATAGGCTAACCTGTCAAAACTTAGGAACCTGTGTAACCTGTGGTCATACCTATACAGAAGAGGTACACCATGTTTCGAATAATGGAAAATGTGAATTTTGTGGTAAACAATTTGCAGAGTTAGTAGAAACCAATGTAAGCTATGCAAGTGATAATAGCTATGCCATATTAACCTGGCGAATAAGAGGAGTAAATGGCGGGGTACTAACAGGGCAAGGAAATTGGTATACTCCAACGCCAAGTGCAAGTAAAACCTATACAGCAACTAAAAATGCAGAAAACGATTACACTTTTCGCTTAAAAATTGGATTTGACACAAGTGTGCAAACAACGAATACAGCAAGTGTTGATTCTAATAATATGTTAGTCGTAAATGGTAAAGCAGTACACTTTGGTGGGTGGCAATTAATAGCCTATCAAGACCGTCAAGCACCAACACCAAAATCAATCACAGTAGAAGGAAATGGTTCAGCAGGAAACTTTAGTAGAAAAGCAACCATAACAGCCAAAGTAACCGAAACCTTTAGTAATACCGTAGAAATGCGATTACTAGCATCTGATCGCAAAACCGTATTAATCAATTGGGGATCAGCAACCGAAAATGCCAACATCTTTACCAGAGTATTCGATTTAAGCATAGAAGTAACAGACAATACCACAGTATATGTAGAAGCAAGAGACAAAATGGGAAATACCAGTATCCAATCAACCCAAATTAGAAACATGGATACCAAAGCACCAACCCTAGTTAGTCAGGACGGAAACACCACTAATTGGGCAACTGCTAAAACCATAACCTATCAGGTAAGAGAAGAAGGATCAGGAGAAGTACAAATCGCCTTCAACAACCAAAACGACTTTGCCTTAGCAGATGTAAAAGGAAACAACATCTATACCAGAGGATATAAATTTGTAGGAGATGTATATGGAAGTATAACAGGTGCACTTTACTTAAAAGATAAAGTGGGAAACACAAGAACTGAAAAAGTAACCATTAGTAACATCGATAACACAGCACCAACCATTACCAATATCACACAAAACCTAAACCAAGACAAAAAAAGTTGTAACATTGTAATACAAGCAAATGATATCAACACCACCTTACAAAAATCAGGTTCTGGTGTAGCAGGTTATCAAATTACAACAAACAACACAGCACCAACCAACTTTCAAACCAGCAACACCTTTACCATCAACAAAAATGGAACCTACTATGTATGGGTAAAAGACAAGGTAGGTTTAGTCACTTCAAGACAAATCAAAGTTGCCAATCTAGAAATTGATGTAACAGGAAGCATTACTTGGAATGACCAAAACAATCAGTACAATAGTAGAATCGCAAACAAAATACGAATCTATCGAAAAACAGCAACCACACAAGAAGAACTCATTCAAGAACAAACCATACAACCAGGGCAACAAAGCTATACCCTAAAAACCAGAGAATGTGATAACAATGGAACCAAGTATGAATTTATTGTAAGAAATGACAACATGCCAGGATACGAAACAACAATAAATGGTAAAAATATAACCAACAATCTCATCTTACCAACCTTTACAGGAAGCCTTGAAATGAGTACAATCAATAGTTATGAAAATCAATACTTAAAAAATGCAAGAGTAAAAATAGAAGGAAACATCAAACAAAATAGTAACAACCCAGGAAGTGTAGGAATTCACCAAGCAGTAGTAATCCTACCAATCGACTCCAACATACAAATTGACCCAAGCACCATACAAATTACAGTAAATGGAGTAGAAAAAGCTTATACCTTGCAACAAAACACCATAACCATTGAGGTAGAAGAAACTGGTGCAAACGACACCTTAGCCATTTACTTAGAAGGAACGTTAAAAGAAATAGCACAATACCATAACCAACTAACCATGCAAGGAAAACTAAAAAGCACAAGAGCAGAAAAAACAAATATCGATTTAGGACAAGTACTGCTTGTAACAAAAGACATAGAAGTACAACATCAACTACCAGAAGCTACTATACAAATCATAAAAAAAGATAGCATCACCAAAGAAAACCTAACCGATGCCGAATTTACTTTATACGAATGGAATGGAAACGAATATCAAGAAATAGAAACCATAATAGATGACAACCAAGATGGAATCTATACCTCAAAAATCTATCGTTGGAACAGTACAACCCAAGGAAAATACAAAATCGTAGAAAGTAAACTACCACAATACCATACCAACTTAGGCTTTCAAATGGAATATCAAATCGACCAATTAGCAGAGCAAAACTATACCATAACCGTAGACTATGACAACGAAAACTATCAAATAGCCTATACCATAAGAGAACCAGACCAATTTACTAGACAAAATGGGGTAGTAGAAAATGAGCCATGGAAAATCAAAGCACAAATTCAAAACATTGACCAAGAAACCAAAAACGAAATACAAGCCAATGCGGAATTCACTCTTTATGAATGGAACCAAGAAACCAATCAATACGAAGAAAGTACAGTAAAAATCCAAAGACAAGAAAACAAAATCTATCACACAAACAATTGGCTATACTATACAAACAAAAACCAAGGAAAATATCGTATCATTCAAACCAAAGCACCAGAGGGGTATTATGGTGATTATGATGAAAACAAACAAAAAAGAACCTATGATATCAATCTAGTAGAATGGATTCAAAGTGAACAAGGGCAAAACGAAGGAACCATAACCATCAAAAATGCAGAAAAATTTGAAAATAGAAGAACCAAAGGAACCATCAATCTACAAATCGTAGATGATGAAACCAAAGCAAATCCACAAGCAGATGCTAAACTACAAGGAGCCATCTATGGAATTTATGCCTATGAGCCGATTTATCATGCAGATGGAGTTACCACACGTTATCAAGAGCCAGGATTGTTATATCAAAAAGATGAACTCATTGCAAAACAAACTACCAACTCAGTAGGAAAAACATTTTTAAACAACATAGAATGTGGTACCTACTATGTCAAAATGTTAGAAGCACCAGAAGGATACCAACCAAGTCAAACCAAATACAAAGTAGAAATGCAATATCAAGAAGAGGGAACCGCTCACCAATATGTAGATGGGACCATAGAAATAGCAGTCAAAAAACAAGCCTTTCAACTACAAAAAATACAAGAAGAAGAAAAGCCATTACCAGGAGCAGGATTTTCCATTTATCAAGTCAGTCAGTTAAGCATTGTAAAAGAAGGGAAAATAGAAAGAAAAACAGCAAATACCTATCTATTAAAAGACAAAGAAGCAAAACAAGACAAAAACTTAACAAAAAAAGCAAATCAAGATGGAACCTATGAATTAGTAGACCTAATCAACTACTATTACAAAATTAGGCAGGAAGAAGAAAACCAAGAAGAAATGCCAGGAGATGAATTTGTTTATCATCCATACAACTTAACCAAGGAACAAACCATAAAAAACTACGAAGAAAATCAAGAAGGGCAAAATATCCAAGAATTAAAAACAGATGAAAATGGTTACCTACAAAGCCCAAGGTTAGCCTATGCAGAATACATCGTAATCGAAACCAGTGTACCAAGAAAACAAGACACAGCAGAGCCATTTCTAGTACAAATACAAGAAAACAACGAAGAACCACAAGAATTACGAATTATCCTAGATCCAAACTTTAGAAGCAATATCAAACTATACGTAAAAGATGCAGACACCAAACAAACTATACTAAACAATCAATCTAAGTATGTAATTAGAAATAGTAATAATAACGAGTTACAAACCTATCAAGTATGGACAGAGGAAAAAGGAACAATCGAAATGGGAACCGAAGAAAATCCATTTGTAGTAGGAAAAGAAGGCTACCTTATCATACCAATGAGGCTAGAAGTAGGAGAATATAGGATTGAACAAATAACCACACCAATGGGATATGCAAAAAATTGGAATGAGCAAAAAGAGCAAGAACACATAAGCGTAAAAATAAGAAGCAATACAGCCTACTATGAAGACAAAACAACAGGAGAATATGTAACCGTAGTCAATCAATTCAATGAACCAACCAAAGTACAAATCGATACCATAGACCAAGAAACAAAAGAAAAAGTAACTGGCATTCAATTAGAAATAAGAGATGAACAAGGAAAAACAGTAGCAATCAGTTCAAAAGAAGGGGAACAAAATGGGCAATACTTCATCCAAAGGTTACCAGTAGGAAAATACAAAATCATTCAAACACAAATCCCTTATGAAAAAGGATATGTCGTAAAACAAGAAAAGGAACTAATTGTAGAAGACACCAAAGAATGGCAAAAAACCATCCTAGAACAAGAACAAAGCAAAGTAATCCTTAAAGTGGTAGACCAAGAAACCAAAGAACTACTAGATAATGTAAAAATCGAACTTTACCAAAAAGAACCAAGAAAGTTAGTAGCAACCACAGAGCAAACCGAGCAAGAAAACGTAAAACAACTCAAGAAAACCGACCAAGGTTATTACATAAAGGGATTGCCAATAGGAGAATATGAAATTGTAGAAGTGGTGCCAGAAGGATATAAGCAAATCGAAACACAAAAACTAGAAATAAAAGATGTAAGTGGCATACAAACAACAACCATAGAAAATAGGAAATTAATCTTTGCCATGGAAATTAACAAACAAGTAGAAGAAATACGAGTAAATGGTAAAAAGCTAAACATTGTAAACAATCAACTTCCTAAAATTGATATAAAAAGTCAAGACATCAAAACACAAGACATTCAAATTCAGTATGTAATCGAAGTAAAAAATACAGGAGAAATCGAAGGAACCATTGGAACCATAAAAGACATCATGCCAGAAGGAATGGAATACCTAGAAGCAGAAGCAGGAATATGGCAAGTAAACAAAAACATAGCAACCTGTGAAATATACAAAGATACCATACTACAACCAGGGCAAAATCAGAAAGTACGAATTACCCTAAAATGGAAAAACAGTACAAACAATATGGGAAAAAAAGAAAATAAAGCATACTTAGAAGGAAGTTCAAACAAATACAATTATCCAAACTCAGCAGGAACTACCAATGGGGGAACCCAAATAGGAGAAAGTCAAATAACAGTTTTAATAGGAATCCGAACAGGAGAAGACGACTTAAAAACAATAATAACAATTAGTATCCTTGTACTAGCTATTGTTGCAATTTTACTAATTTTCTTAATCAAGAGAAAAACTCATGAATAAACTCATGAGTTTTTTTCACGGACAGCTATAAAATATTGACTAATTTCATAACAAATGATACTATGAAAAAGTAGAACTAGAGAAAGCAATATTATTTTCTAAGAATAGCAAGAAGAAAATAGGAAATAATAGAAAAAGAGACCAAAGGAGTAAAAGAGATGTTAGAAAAACAAAAAATAGCAAGAAAAAATACAGGAATTACACTAATAACACTTGTCGTTACCATAATAGGTAGTAATGATTAATGCTGAATTGGTTGATATAACTAGGTTTCCCTTCTAATGACAAAGATAAAAAATATAAAAAAAGCAACTTTTTATAAAGAGATAAATAAAATAAAGTATTTTTTTAGCAAAAAATTGCAAAATGAAATATATGAACATTATATAATTGAGATGATAAATGGTTGAATAGTAAAAGCTAAGTGGATAATCAACTTTACAAAAATAAAGTACAGTTTTTGTACTTTATTTTTGTAATAAGGAAGGTTAAATGGAGGAATGAATAATTGAGTTTATCAATAGAAATACAGAAAAAAGAAAAAGTATCAGAGCAAAGACAAATAAAAAAATCAAGTGATGTATTTGAATTAAAAGAAGTACAAGAAATAAAAGATGCTGTTCAGGAGCATCTTTTATTTTTAGGGTTAGATAATAGAAACAATATACGAAATATTAGCTTATTAGGAATTGGAACAAGTAGTGAGATAACTATTGATAGTAAATATATTGTAAGAACTGCATTAGTAACAGCAAGTGAAAAAGTAATATTAGTTCATAATCATCCATCAAATAAACTTGATCCAAGTAATCATGACAGAGAGATATCTAATGTTATCAATAAATTATTGACAGTGTATAATATTCAATTTTTAGACCATATAATAGTTTGTCAAGATGATTACTTGAGTATGGAAGAGATAAAAGCTATTGACAGGAATTACGAAAATTATAAAACAAAATTGATAGATAATGTGATCCTAATTGAAGAAAACTTAAATTTAAAAGAAGAGGTAAGAAATCTGAAAGAAAAATTACAAAAATATAAAAAAATCGTAAAAGAAGATGAAAATGAGTTCGAGTAAATTGTCTAGTTAGGAATAAAAAAGCCACAAAATCGATTCTCGTGCGAAGTAAGAAAGGATGTGAGGCGATGTTTACTGAATAAATAAACATTAAAGTACAAAAAAATTAAAATATATTAAATAAAAGAACGGAGGAATTTTAAATTGAAATATAAAAGATATTTTTTAACAAGTGAGAGTGTTACAGAAGGACACCCAGATAAAGTGGCAGATTTAGTATCAGACACGATTTTAGATGAATGTTTAAAACAAGATAAGGAATCAAGAGTTGCAGTAGAAACTTTGGTTAGTGGAAATAAGGTTGTTGTGGCAGGAGAGATAACTACAAATGCCAAAATTAATATTGAAGATATAGTAAGGGATACATTAAAGCAAGTTGGCTATGATGATCAAAAAACTACAATGGATTATAGAACTTGTGAAATAGAACAATATATAAAGAAACAAAGTAATGATATAGCAATTGGAGTCGATAAAGGTGGAGCAGGAGATCAAGGAATTATATTTGGATTTGCCTGTGATGAAACCGAAGAATATATGCCATATCCAATTTATCTTGCACACAAGATTACAAAAAGATTAGCAGAGGTAAGAAAAAGTGGAGAAATCGATTATTTAAAAACAGATGGAAAAGCACAAGTAACAATAGAGTATGTAGATGATTTTCCAATTAGAGTTGATAGTATTTTAATTTCTACACAACATTTAGAAAGTGTAGACATATCAAAAATGCAAAAAGAATTAATTGAAAAGGTGGTTTTACCAGTTATTGATTCTGATATGATTGATATAGAAACTAAATTTTTTATAAATCCAACTGGTAGATTTATAATAGGTGGAGCAATTGGTGATACTGGATTAACTGGTAGAAAAATTATAGTTGATACATATGGTGGTTATGCACGTCATGGTGGAGGAGCCTTTTCTGGAAAAGATTCAAGTAAGGTTGATAGAAGTGCGAGTTATATGGCAAGGCACATTGCTAAAAATATAGTAGCAAATGGAATGGCACGAAGATGTGAAATACAATTAAGTTATGGTATAGGTATGGAATATCCTATATCTTTATTTATTGAATGTTTTGGAACAAATAGAATACCCGAACACCTTATTATAAAAGCTATAAAAGGACGATTCGATTTGACACCTACTGGAATTATAGAATATTTAAAGCTTAAAGAGCCAATTTATTCTAAAACAACAAATTATGGACACTTTGGAAGAGAAGAATTTACTTGGGAGAATATTGTTCAAATATGAATACAATGGACTTGATAGGTCGCAAATTTAATAAGCTAACAGTTATTAAATTTGACCGAATAGAACATAAAAGAGATATTAAAGGGAAAAATAGAGATAAAGGTTATTGGTTGTGTAAATGTGATTGTGGAAGAGAAGTTTCAATTTCAAGAAATGAACTAATAACAGGGAAGACTAAGAGTTGTGGCTGTTTATATAAAGAAACAGGAATAAAGAATTCTAAAAAACATTTAATTGATTTGACAGGAAAACGTTTTAATGAACTTGTAGTTATAGGGTTAGATAGAGTAGAAAAATACAATAATAAAAATGTTTATTATTGGAAATGTAGATGTGACTGCGGAAATGAAGTTGTAATTTCTGGGAATAGATTAAAAGAGGGAAGAATAAAAGATTGTAAAGAAGCAAAAAGAAATGAAGTAAAAAGTTATACTGAAATAGGAAATGAATTTAAAAAAGAGAAAATCTTGAAAGAAGGTACAAGACTAGATAATTTATCAGGGAAACTTTCTAAAGCTAATACAAGTGGAGTTAGAGGAGTATCTTTTAAAAAAGATAAAAATAAATATAAAGCTACAATAGGTTTTAAAAAACGCACATATTTCCTTGGATATTATGATAAATTAGAAGATGCAAAAAAAGCAAGGGAGAAAGCAGAAGAAAAATTTTATAAACCTATTTTAGAAAAATATAATTATAAAAATAAAAAATTAAAAGAAAATGAGGAAGAATTTGAATAAGACTTGTATAAAGTTTGCGTAAGAGTTAATATACAACACAAACTTTGCACAGTCTTTTTTCTTTGAAAGGAATAAAAATGTATATTGTAATTTTATTAATAATAGCTATGGTTAGCTCATTTTTAACATTACTATTACATTGCTGTGTAATAGTAGGAAAGGAAGGTGATATAAAGTGGGAGGAAGGTCCGACTATGAAGAAAGGAAACAAAGGAGAATAAATAGATGTAAGGTATTATCAGAAAAAGCAAAGAAAGAATCAGAGGCAAGATATAATTCGACAGCTAATCGAATTCTAATGGGGACACCTGGACAGCCGATAATAATCGGTCATCATTCTGAAAGAAAAGCAAGAAGATTACATGAACAAGCTAATAATGATATAAGGAAATCAATAGAACTTTCAGAAAAAAGCGAGTATTATGAATCAAGAGCAAGAAATGCAGAAAATAGTAATGTCATTTATAATTATGATCCTAATGCAATTCTAAAATTAAAAGATAAATTAGAAAAATTAGAAAATCAAAGAGCAAGTATAAAAGCAAGAGAACATGAAGGATGGGAACTTACTAACATAGGAGCAAATATTAGAGAAACAAAATTAAGAATAAAAAGACTTGAAGAACAAGAAACATTAGTATTTCCAGACACAGAATTCAAAGGTGGTAAAGCAATTCATAACAAAGAAATAAATCGTATTCAATTATTATTTGCTAGCAAACCAGATGATAATATTAGAAGTAGGCTAAAACATAATGGATTTCATTGGTCTAGAATAGAAGGTGCTTGGCAAAGGGAGTTTAATAAAAGAACAATTTATGTAACAAATGCTTTAATAAAAGATGTATTAAATAAAGAAAAAGAGGAGAGTGAAGAATTTGAATAAAATGGATTTATTAAAAGAAGTTGAAGAAATGCTATATCACAATCTCCTTTGTTATTCGAAAAACTATTTGAGGAATGAACCTAAAAAAGAGTATGTTAAAGAATGGGAAAAAACAAACGAGCAAATAGGTCTTGTAAAAGAAATTATGAAAGATGTACAACGAAATATACAACAAACTATTTCGTATCAAGTTAGAAATGGAGAATCTGATATTATAGGAAGTTTTTGTATATTAAACCAAGCAATTGCTTTTGCAGAAAAAAAGAAAAAAGAATATGTTAGAAATTGTGATAATTCAAAAGTATGGGTTGAGATAGAAGGTGAAGAAAAAGAAATATATATAGCAAAAGGTTATACAAATGAAGAAACAGAAGAGTTTGAGTGAGTATTTAAGGAAAATACTCTAAATTAAGAATAAAGATGGTACAAAATCGATTTTCGTGTGAGAGAATGAAGGGAGAAAGTATAATAATGAATTTAAAAATGAAATTAAATATAGTAAATAAACATGAATATGAAGAAAATGAAGATTATAGGGAAGTTATAATGACAATTCCTAATGAAATAGATAATTTAAGAAAAGACTTTGAATATTTAGGATTAGACTATAATAATCTATCTATTCAAGACACACATATATTGCAGTGTAGAGTAATCGATACAAAAGATTCTGCTTTTTCAAATGAAATTACAACTAAAATATCCAATATTATTGATATGGCAAATGCAAGAAGTCATACAATATCATACCAAGATATTAAAAGTATGTTTACTATTTTAAAATCACTTGATTATGAAGAAAGAGATAAGCTATTAGCAGTTCTAGAGATAAAGGACGAAGAAATACACAACATAAAAGATATTATAAATTATGGTAATAATCTAGAATGTTTTGAATTTTATAAAAACATTAATACATATGATGGATATGCACAGAAATTAATAGATGCTGGAGATGTTTGTTTGAGTGACATTGCTGAATATATTGATAATGTTTGTTTGAGTAACATTACTAAATATATTAATATGGGAGAAATGGGAGAGGCTTATGTTAATGGAAATGAAGGAATTTTTACAAAGAAAGGATTAATATTTGAGAGAATATATAAAAAAGAGGAGGAGGAAGAGGAGGAAGATGAATTTGAATAATAAACGAATAAAATAAAAAAATTTGTTATTTTAATAAAATGAAAGATTTGGGAAATTTGCATTTAGAGGAGCTACTAATTTTTTTGAAAAATAGAGAAGAAGGAATTAGCTTAGTAGTTCAAGTAGGGTTGAGCTATTAAATGAAATAATAAAAGAAGGGATAGAGAATATGAGTTTTACACTAGAACAAATATTAAAAATGTATCCAGATACACGATACTATGTAAGACTTAGTAATGGGGAATTATTGGCAGGTACACATTATTTAAAAGAGGCAAAAAAATATGCAGAAAGATATAAAAAAAAGAATGCACAAGACTTATTAAATAAACATTTAGGCGTCTATGTATATAATCAAAAAGGAAAAAATGTTTATGTTGCCAAAGGAGAACAAAATAATATTGAAAATGAAAAAATAGAAGAATTTGAGTAATTTTATAGATGTAGAACTATACTAAAAAATCATAAAAAAGGCACAAAAGAGATTCTCATGCGAGAGATTTTAGGAGGTAGATTATGAAAGTAATAGTTGCTAATAAAGATGACTATATAAAATTTAATGCTAGACTATTAAATAAAATAAAAACATTTGAATTAACAGAAGATAGCAAAGATTATATTATACATAGAGTTAAACTTGGAGATGAAACACAAGATGTTTCATTAATAGATTCATGTATTAATAATCTTTTAGATGAACAATACGAAAAAAGAAAATATATTAAACTTGAAGAAATACGAGCAATTAATGATTTAATATCTAATTTAAATAAGGAAGAATGTCATATTTTAAATGCTTATGCTGAAGTAAATAGATATAAAATAAAGGATTTAAACGAAATAAAAGAATTGATTACTAATATAAATGATTATCAGATAATAGAAAAATATGATTTACATGAATTAGGAATATTGATATCAGAAAAATTATCTGGATATAAGATGGACATTAATGTAATTCCATTTATGAATTTTGCAAAATTGGCAGAAAATTATCTTTTGGATGCTAATATAAAAGATAATTTTTGTTCCTATGGTCTTTTAGTTAATACAAGAGAAATGCTAGATAATGAATTAATACAACCTAAAATTGGAAAAGATAAAGTATTTAAAATTGAATTAGTAAATAAAAAGGAATTTGAAGAATCAGATATGTATAGTAGGGTAACAATATATCTTCCGACATCTAAAGAAGAACTTAAGGAAAAATTCAAAAGAATAAATTTAGATTATGACAAAGCAATAATTCAAGATACTCATGTTACTAAATGCGAAATAGTTAACTTTAATAATGAAATATTAGCATCTAGATTTAATAAGGTAATGGAATATGAAATAGAAAAATACTTTAGAAACTCATATACAACACCTTTTCAAGAAATAGAATTATTATGCAAAGAAGTAAAGAACTTCGACAATATTAGAATGCAAAAATTTCTAGCAATAGAAGAAATAAAAAATAATAAAATAAAGTATATTCATGATTTAGTAAATTATGCAAGTAAAACGAGTGACTATAATTTATTACCAGATATAAATGGTTTTTCAGATATGGGAAAATATTTAGTAAATGAAACAAGATATTTTAATGATGTAAGTCTTTTAGAAGATTATATTGATTATTATAAATTAGCAAAAGATTATACTCACTATGGACTTATATATAATGGTATATTTACTGAATATGGATATTTAATGGAAAAAGAAGATTTGGATAGAAATCAGAAAAAGGAGGAAGAAGAGTTTGAGTAGAACAATTTCAAAAAACAAAGTAGCAGTAAAATCAGGAGATTATTTTGAGATATTTGACAAAGAACAGATAGCTAATAAATTAACAAAATACAACAAAAGGGTGGAATTAAATAGTATTATCTATGACTTATATCATGGGACAAGTATAGAAGATGAAAAAGTAATTAATAATATGTTTGGAGATAGAATGGGACATCCAATTGATGAACATACAGTAGAAAAACCAAAGTGTGCTTTAATTGGAGAAAATGGAAACATCTTTAACCTTATGGGAATTGCATCAAGGACATTAAAAATGGCTGACATGAGAGAATTAGCAGAAGAGATGTGTAGCAGAATTAGATCAGGAGCAAAAAGTTATGATGAAGCACTATGCATTATTGAGGAATATGTTGATATAACTAGCCGAGAAGAAGAGGAAGAAGATGAATTTTAAAGACATCTATTAGATATCGTATGAAAAAATGTGTTTCACGCTAAAAGCCACGCTTTTAGGCAGTTATTGGGCGATAAGATATCGCCCTGTTCCTGCAAAATTGCCTGTGGGCAATTTTGATTCTCGATGAGGGAAAGTTAGGAGGATTTTGAAAGAGCAAAAAGAAGAAAATAAATTAGTTCCAATTGTAGTAAGGATTCCAAAATATAAAAAGAAAATGCTAGAAAAACTCTCAGCTAAACAAGGATTATATGAGGTAGATATTGTAAGAAATGGAATTGATAAAGAACTAAACTTGGAAATATATAGAGATAATTTGGATTTTATTATAAAGGAATTAGACAAAATGATTGATGCAAAACTAAGTCCGTTTATAAAATCACAAAGGAAAATAAATGCAAAACATTTGAGAACAAGTGCTATCAATACATATTTACAAGGTGAAGTTTTATATAGATTGTTAGGAGATGATATGCATGAGAATTTTAGACAAATGTTGACTAATGCTCGTAAAAAAGCAAATTACTATATCAGCCATGATACAGAAGGAATGAGCAAAAAAGATTTATATGATTTTTATACAATAGGAGAAATGTATCGTAATGAATAATGTAGTTTTTTTATTTGAAGCATTTAATCCAAATAAAAGAACTACTTTTTTCAAACACAAAAATTACACAAACTATTTAGCATATAGCGAATATGCAATAAGAAATAAAAATACTGCTCACGGATTATTCGGAAAAATAAATGAATTTCCTAATATGCAAGAGATGG
>CAOJXM010000003.1 GCA_948465625.1 uncultured Clostridium sp.
GAAAAGGTTGGTGAAGTAAAATGAAAGAATTAATTACAGTAGCAAAATTTACCATGCGAGAAATGGTAAAAAGAAAAGCATTTTTAATATCAAATTTGATTATTTTGTTAATTATCGTAATTGGGTTTAATGTACCAAATATCATGAATGCACTTAAGGGAGACGATACAGAAAACGAAAAACAAGCGATTGTATGGGTAATGGATGCACAAAACGTATACCAAGGAACACTAGAAGGCTTAAATCAATTAGAATTAGGAAGTAAATTCGAAGTAAAAAATCAAGAAATATCAATAGAAGAAATTAGTAAAAAGTTAGAAGAAGGCGAGATTACAGAAGCAATTATTGTAAAAAAAGACCAAGACAATGTAACAATAGAATATGTAGTAGAAAGCATTGGAATGGGAAAAAATGAGCAAATGTATGAGCAGGTTTTTTCAAATTTATATAAAAATGTAAAAATGTCTCAATCAGGCTTAACACCAAGCCAAATTGCTAATATCAATGAACCAATTGCTTTAAGTGTTACACAAACCAAGGAGAATTCTTCTGGTGCGATGTTATTTATTAATATGATGCTTTGTATTGTATTATTTTATGCCATCTATTTTTGTGCTTACCAAGTATCTAGTTCAATTACAACGGAAAAGACATCAAAAATCATGGAAACATTAGTAACTTCTACCAAACCAAGAACCATTGTAATAGGAAAAACCTTAGGAATTGGATTAGTGGGAATATGCCAAGTTCTAACCATTGTAATAGTAGCTTTCATCTCTTACAAACTATTTTTACCAGTAGGAATGTTAGATGGAATATTTGATATTAACCAAATAACACCACAATTTGTAATCATTACTTTAATCTATTTCTTACTAGGTTACATATTGTTTGCCTTTATTTATGCCCTAACAGGCTCAACGGTAAGCAAACCAGAAGATGTACAATCTGCCAATAGCCCAGTCGCATTTTTGGCAATTATCGGATTTTACTTAGCTTACTTTTCTATGATGAATCCTGCAAGTAACATTAACAACATTGCTTCTATGGTACCAATTTCATCACCATTTAGTATGCCATTTCGTGTGATTGGAAATAGTGTAGGAATCGGAGAAATCCTATTATCATTAGGAATATTAGTAGCAACGATTGCTATTGTTGCAAATATAGCAATTAAAATATATTCTTCTGCTATTTTACATTATGGAACAAAACTAAGTATCAAAGATTTATTTAAAATGTATAAAGAAAAATAAGAAGTAAAGAACTTGTGTAAAAAGCACAAGTTCTTTTACTTTAAAATATAAATATTAACTAATTTCATAATAAATGATAATCTGTAAATGACAAAAGATAGGAAAATAAAGGGGAGAAAAACAAATATTGCAAGAATAACACAAGCAAAAGAAGAACATAAAAAAGCAGAACAAGACGAGAAAAAAGATTTGGAAGAATTGTATAGCCAAATGAAAATAGCAACTAACGATGATTCACAAGTTACAATCAAAATAGAAGACCTAAAAGAATTAATTCAACAACAAGTGGAAGAAAAAATAAATGAATTAAACCAAGCAAATCAAATAGCAGGCATCAAGGAAAACTCTATAATAATGACAGCTACAAATCAAGATAGAAGTATCAGTAATTTAAAATTAAACAGTTTTTCAAGACAATTAGAACCCAACTTTGAGGAATACTTTTTATATGATGAAACTACAGGAAATATGATATGTCAAAAAGAAGGTTGGTATCAAGTAAATTTATCATTACGAATCGTAGGAAGCATGGCATCTGGAAGATATTGTGATACTTATTTACGTCTTCTTATAAATGAAGTTAATATATCAGAGGCGATATGCATTATTAATGGAACAGTTTCAGAAGCAAATGATAGTAATAGTATTACCGTTTATTTAAAAAAAGGAGATGTGGTTACAATCAATAAACAAGTACAAAGTACAGCATTAAACGAAGGATGTAATGCAAAAGTAAGATTGATAAAATTATAGGTTGACAAAAAAATAGCAAAAGGATAAAATATATCATGTAAAAACATAGGAGGGGAAACGAATGAAACTTTGGGATAAAATAAAACAAATGTTGGGAATCAATCAACCAAAACAATTACAAGCACCACAAGAGGAAAATCAATATGGTACAAATTTTTTTAGAGAAAGTAAGCGAGTAGATACCGCACAACTAGACCAAGCAAGAGCAGAACAACAAAGAGAACAACAAAAAGACTTCCAAGCAATGTTTGCAATGAAAAATTTATGTGGAAAAGGTATCAATTTGTTTGGAAATGATTTTGCCATTACCTTACAATCTACCTTACAAAGATATGGTTACTCAAATGAACTACAATTAGACCAACTAGACTTAGAAATCCTATCAAGAGCCAATATGAGTTTAAACATGAGAAGTTCAGAAAAAATAACAGACTATATTAACAATAGTCAAGATCCAACAGGAGCAGTAAAAGTTCTAATGGCACAAGCAAGAGAAAAATCAATCCAAACAGCACAGCAATGGCAATGTACAGAAAAAGAAGCTTATCGCTATGTACCAACCAATATGGTTGCTGAATTTGAACAAACAATTGAGGAAGAAAAAAGCAAAGAAGAACAATCACAAGAAAATGGATTATAAAACAAGACTACAAGCAAGTATAAAGGTACTTGTTTAGTAGTCTTTTTACAAGCAAAAAAATTGTAAAAACTCTTTCTTTTTACCATAAAATATGGTAAGATAGTAAAAGTAAAAAATAAGGGAGGTTATCATGAAAGGCTATTTAGTGTTAGAAAATGGTAGCATTTTTGAAGGAGAAAGAATTGGATACAACAAAGACGCTATCTGTGAAGTGGTATTTAACACGTCTATGACAGGGTATCTAGAAGTATTTACTGACCCATCTTATGCAGGACAAGGTGTCGTTATGACCTATCCATTAATCGGAAATTATGGATTAACCAAAGAAGACCAAGAATCAAAAAAAGCATGGCAAGAAGCGGTATTTGTACATGAAATTGCAGAAGTAGAAAGCAATTTTAGAAGTAAAATGCATATTTTAGCATTCTTAGAAGAAAACGAAGTTCCAGGATTACAAGGAGTTAATACCAGAAAATTAACCAAATTATTAAGAGAAAATGGAACCATGAAGGGAAAAATAACCAGTGATATATCAGATGTAGAAAGTATAATCAAAGAAATCAAAGAATTTCAAATCTCTAACTTAGTCGAAAAAGTTAGTTCCAATCAAAAAACAACTTGTGGAAAAGGCGACATCAAAATAGCATTATTAGACTTTGGGGCAAAACAAAATATCATTCAATCTTTAGTAAATAGAAATTGTAGTGTAACAGTATTTCCACAGGATACTAGCTACAAAGAACTTCTAGCTGACGAATTTGATGGAATTGTTCTATCAAATGGACCAGGAAATCCAGAAGATTGCACAGTAGCAATTGAAAACATCAAGCAATTATATCAAAAAGCAACCAAACCAATACTAGGTATCTGTTTAGGACATCAATTAATGGGATTAGCAACAGGAGCAAGTACCTATAAATTAAAATATGGTCATAGAGGGCCAAACCATCCAGTACAAGATGTAAAAACCAAAAGAGTTTGTATTACCTCACAAAACCATGGTTATGCCATAAAAGACGATAGCATCAATCCAGAAATTGCAGAAATTTCACATATTAATATTAATGATAAAACAGTAGAAGGATTACGATATAAAGGAAAAGACATTATGACCGTACAATATCATCCAGAGGCATGCCCAGGTCCAGAGGACAGTAGCTACATATTTGACGATTTTCTAATAAGAGTAATAGAAAAAAGAAAGGATAGAGTGTAATGCCAAGAAACAAAGATATAAAAAAAGTATTAGTAATTGGTTCAGGTCCAATCGTAATAGGACAAGCAGCAGAATTTGACTATGCAGGAACACAAGCTTGTGTGGAACTAAAAAAAGAAGGAATCGAAGTTGTATTAGTCAATTCAAATCCTGCAACCATCATGACAGACAAGCACATGGCAGATAAAATATACATTGAGCCATTAACCGTAAAAACCATCCAAAAAATAATCGATATCGAGAAACCAGATAGTATTCTTCCAAACTTAGGCGGGCAAACTGGTTTAAACATTGCAATGGAACTATACGAAAATGGATTTTTAGAAAGTAGAAATATTAGATTACTAGGAACATCACCAGAAGGAATTAAAAAAGCAGAAGATAGACAAGCCTTTAAAGATACCATGGAAGAAATAGGGGAGCCATGCATTGCCAGCAAAGTAGTAAACACTTATGAAGACGCAGAAGCTTTTGCCAAAGAAATTGGTTTACCTGTTATTGTTCGTCCAGCTTATACGTTAGGAGGAACTGGTGGAGGAATCTGCTACACAATGGAAGAGTTAGAAGAAATTGCAAAAAGTGGATTACACCTATCAAGAGTACACCAAGTATTAATCGAAAAATGTATTTCTGGTTGGAAAGAAGTAGAATACGAAGTAATGCGAGATGCCAATGGAAGTTGTATTACCATTTGTAACATGGAAAACATTGACCCAGTTGGTGTGCATACAGGAGATAGTATTGTAGTTGCACCATCACAAACCCTAGCCGATAAAGAATACCAAATGCTTCGAACATCAGCCATAAAAATCATATCTGCCTTAAAAATTGAGGGTGGATGTAATGTACAATTTGCTCTAAACCCAAATAGCTTTGAATATGCAGTAATTGAGGTAAACCCAAGAGTAAGTCGTTCCTCAGCCTTAGCCTCTAAAGCAACTGGTTATCCAATTGCAAAAGTATCAGCTAAAATTGCGATTGGCTATACCTTAGATGAAATCAAAAACGATGTAACAGGTAAAACCTATGCTTGTTTTGAGCCAGTACTAGACTATGTCATTGTAAAAATACCAAAATGGCCATTTAACAAATTTATTACCGCATCAAGGGAATTAGGAACACAAATGAAAGCAACAGGAGAAGTTATGGCAATTGGTCCATCCATTGAGCAAGCCTTAATGAAGGCCATTCGCTCATTAGAGGAAAATATAGAAAACCTAATTTTACCAAAACTAGCTAACTTCTCAGACGAAAAAATATTGCAAGACCTAAAAAAAGTAGACAACGAAAGAATATGGGTGATTGCAGAGGCCATTAGAAGAGGAATTTCAATTGAGCAAATCCACGAAATAACCACGATTGATAAATTCTTCATTAACAAAATTCAAAGATTAGTACGTGTAGAAACCAGACTAAAACAAGAAGAATTAAGTGTTGAGTTATTAACAATTGCAAAAGAAATGGGATATCCAGATACCACAATTGCCCAATTATGTGGAAAAACAGTAGAAGAAATAAAAGCATTAAGAGAAGAGCATGACATCTTAGCGAATTTTAAAATGGTAGATACTTGTGCAGCAGAATTTAAAGCACAAACGCCATACTATTACTCAAGCTTTGACAAGGACAATGAAGCAGAAGTAGAAACCAGTAAAAAGAAAATTATGGTATTAGGTTCTGGACCAATTCGAATTGGACAAGGAATTGAATTTGACTATTGTAGTGTTCACTGTGTATGGGCGCTAAAAGAAAAAGGGTATGAAACTATCATTGTAAACAATAACCCAGAAACCGTTAGTACTGACTTTGACATAGCAGATAGACTATACTTTGAGCCATTAACACCAGAAGATGTAGAAAACATTGTAAGAACCGAAAAGCCATATGGTGCCATTGTTCAATTTGGTGGACAAACAGCCATTAAATTAACCAAAGCACTAACGAAAATGGGAGTTAAAATATTAGGTACAGCCGAAGTGGATATGGACCGTGCAGAAGATAGAGAGTTATTTGATACAGCATTAGAAAATTGCGGTATTCCAAGACCAAAGGGAGGAACCGTATTTACGGCACAAGAAGCCATAGAAGTGGCAAATCAACTAAAATACCCAGTGTTAGTAAGGCCATCTTATGTATTAGGTGGACAAGGAATGGCGATTGCCTATGACGACAAAGAAGTGACTGAATTTATTGAAGAGATTAATAAAATTACACAAGAACATCCAATCTTAGTTGACAAATATATGTTAGGAAGAGAAGTAGAAGTAGATGCCATATTTGATGGAGAGGATATCTTAATTCCGGGAATTATGGAGCATTTAGAAAGAGCTGGTATTCACTCAGGAGATAGTATATCAGTATATCCAACCCAACACATTAGTAAGGAAAATCAAAAGACCATTATAGACTACACCAAAAGAATTGCAAAAGAGTTAAAGGTATTAGGAGTATTAAACATCCAATTCATTATCCATAGAGGAAATGTGTATATTATTGAAGTAAATCCACGTTCTAGTAGAACCGTACCATATATTAGTAAAGTAACGAACTTACCAGTTATTGATATTGCCACTAGAGTTATCTTAGGAGAAAAATTAAAGGATATGGAATATGGAACAGGAATTTACAAAAAGAGTGAGTATGTAGCAGTAAAAATGCCAATTTTCTCATTTGAAAAGATAAAAAATGCAGACACTTCTTTAGGACCAGAGATGAAGTCAACAGGAGAAGTATTGGGAGTATCAAAAGTATTTTCAGAAGCGGTATTAAAAGCCTTTATTGCTAGTGGAATCAACATTCCACAAAAGGGAAACGTACTAATAACCGTAAGAGATAAAGACAAAATCGAAATGTTACCAATTGCGTCTAAGCTAGAAGGTGCTGGATTTACCATTTATGCTACAACAGGAACAGCCAAATTTTTAAACGAAAATGGAGTAGAGGCAAAGTCAGTACAAAAAATTTGGGAAGGCGAAGACAGTATTATCAACTTAATCGAATCAGGCAAGCTAAGCTTTATTATTAACACGCCAACAAGAGGAAAAAATGAATCAAGAGATGGATTTAAAATAAGAAGATTAGCAGTTGAATCTAAAATCCCATGCTTTACAGCATTAGATACCGTAGAAGCCTTATACGAAGCATTAGAAAAGGGAACAACCGAAGAAGACTTAGAACCAATTGATATTGTAGAAATTTAAAAACCATTAGAGCCGGATTTTTTTGGGAGCATTTGCACAAAAAAATTCGGCTTTAATAGATAAAAAAGGAGGAGAAATTATGGCAGAGTTAAGATATATACAAGATTTTCCACAAGAGGGAGTTAAATTTATAGATATTACACCAAAACTTGCCAATAGAGAGGATTTTCAAGAGATTATTACAAAAATGTGTGAGAAGGTGCCAAAAGAAACAGATTACATTATTGCACCAGAATCGAGAGGTTTTCTATTTGCAACACCAATTGCAATACAATTAAACAAGGGATTTGTTCCTGTAAGAAAACCAAATAAGTTACCAGAAAACCTTGTAATTCAAGCAGTATATGAAAAAGAATATGGAAAAGATGTATTATGCTTACCAAAGAACGACAATTATCAAGGAAAAAACTTTTACTTTATTGATGATGTGTTAGCAACAGGTGGAACACTAGAAGCATGTAGAGAACTAATCCAAAAATGTGGTGGCAATTTTGTTGGTGCAGGTGTGTATATCAATATTGCTAAATTGAATCACTACAAAGATGTAAATTATGTAATAGAAGAATAGGAAATAAGAGAGAAGCACTAGCACTTCTCTCTTAACAAATCAAAACTATATTTTAATATTTTATAATATCGTTGTTCGATTATCTTTTTATAAAACTCCTTTCGAATGGTGGAAATGGAAGGAGTCGCATCAATAATTTGGTTAATCTTGGCTAAATCAATTAGTGGGAAAACTCGAACTAAAGCCTGATTGCAATCCTCATTTTTCAAACTAGAAATATAACGATAATAATTCAATTTAACATCATTTTCTTTAATACTAGAAGTAGGAAAAGTGTAAACTCTTGCTTCTAATTCAGTTTCATTGTTTAAAATTTCTGCAATTCTAGCATCGGTTAATTGAGGATACAAACAAGAACCACAATCATAAATGGGAGCAATCTCAACCTTTTGGTGTTTTTCGTCAATTAAAAATCCCCAATTTCCATTATGTCGGTCAAAATTTCCTACTAGAGTATCGACAATAAACAGGTTCCAGAAAAATTCAGTTAATTCTTTTACATCATAAATTTGTTGCTCTTCTATTGTCTGAAGGATTTCACTTAATTCTGTTCCATACCCATTTTTAGAAGTTATAATTTGACTATTTTTTAATTCGGCAAATTGCTTTAAAACCTTTGAAGTATTTGTAAAATCTTTACAAGCAACTACTATTTTCTTTTCACCTTGTATGCTATATTCTCCTAATAATGTGTCTTGAACATTTAAACCAAGAGTAGAAATAATATGGCATGCTAAATATTCAGAAATACAACTATTTGAATAGGAATGTTCTGTAATCCCTTGATTAATAGGGGGGAATTTTAGCATATATTCTTCATCGTTGTAAATAATGCAAATTTTTCCACCGTTTCTTCCGCCATAGTATTTATATTTATTCACTTCGCAATTGGTAAAGTCAATCAATTTTATTCCTCCTCTTTATAAATGTAGGTTCGATACAAGTAATCACATTGTTCTTCTGTAATATCGCCATCGATAAAGGCACTATTAATCGAACCTTGCAACTCTGCTAACAAACAATCAAGATAGCTAGAATTATTTTTAAGCCCCTCTTTTAAGTTATCCAAATCCTCTTTTAAGTACTTTGGCAAGCACTTTTCTAATATTTCTTCTTTATATTCCATACTTTTCTCCCTTACTCATTACCTATTGTATCATAATAAACGGTTTTTTTCTAGCATTAATAAAACATTAATAAAATGCTACCTTGTTTCTTAATAAATTTATGGTATAAATACAATAGATATTTCAAAATAGCTATTTTCGTGATATAATTTAAGCAATTAAGGTAAAAAGGGGAAAAGAAAATGTACAATATATTAGTATGTGATGATGACAAAGAAATTGTAGAAGCAATTGGAATTTACTTATCCAAAGAAGGCTATCAAATTTTTAAGGCATATAATGGGCAAGAAGCCTTTAACATCATAAAAAAGGAAGAAATCCATTTAATCTTACTAGACATCATGATGCCTAAAATAGATGGAATTGAAGTAGCCAAAAAAGTAAGAGAAACCAAATCCATACCAATCATCATGTTATCTGCAAAATCAGAAGATTATGACAAAATCAATGGATTAAACTCAGGAGCAGATGACTATATCACCAAGCCATTTAACCCATTAGAATTAATTGCAAGAGTCAACTCAGCCATTAGAAGATATACCACATTAGGTTCCATTAAAATACAAGAAGAACAAAATGTATACAAAACAGGAAACCTAATCATCAATGATGACACCAAACAAGTAGAAGTAGAAGGAAAAAACATCAAACTAACACCAACCGAATACAACATTTTGAAATTCTTAACCAAAAACAAAGGAAGAGTATTTTCAATTGAACAAATCTATGAAAATGTTTGGGAAGACGAATGCTATGGAGTAGAAAACATCATAGCGGTACACATTAGGCACATAAGAGAAAAAATAGAAATTAACCCAAAAGAACCAAAATATTTAAAAGTAATATGGGGGATTGGCTATAAAATAGAAAAAATATAAAGAGGTGAGGAAATGGACGATTTTAGAACATCCAGGATACTAAAAGCTTTATGCTACATCATCATTCCAATTTTAGTCATTATCATTGGAATTAATGCAGTATCCATTGGAATATTAGTAGAAAATCAGCAAGAGATTGAAAGTAGTAAAGAATATTTTCAAACAGAAAGTTTTAAAGAACAATACATGTATATAATTGGGGCTACTTGTTCTTATTTAGAAAGAAGAATTCGAACAGAAGAAAAAAGTAATGTACTATTAGCAGATGAAGAAGTAGTAGAAAATATGCAACTAGAAATGACAATCAAAGAAGGGACAATAGAAGAAAAACAGAATGAGAAAATTGATTACAACAAAATTACAAACTATATGGGAGTAGGAAACACCTATGAAATTTTAATCATAAGAAAAGGAGTTGCCTATACCAATGTAGAAAAAACCACAAAGACAGATGAAATTGAAAAAATAAAAGAATACATCATGGAAAAACCATACCATTGGTCTTATGACTTAAAAGAGGTAAAAACCGATTTTTCTAAAATGCAATATGAAGAAATAGCATATAATGGTTACTTTGAGGAAATAAAGGAAAAAGAATATGAGGTATACACTTGTATTAAAAATCCAAAAGCAGGGAAATTTCAAATTGAGCAAATTGTATTTGAAATCGTAGTAAAAACCTATGAAACAGCACCAGTTACCGTATTATTTAGTAGTATCTTATTAATAACAGCAATTGTCTATTTAATAGCAAGTATGGGACATAAAAAAGGACACAAAGGAATCTATACCGATTCCTTAGATAGAGCACCACTCGAACTAATAGGGATAGTATTAGGAGGTTTATTCATACTAGAAGGATTTATGATAGCAGGTGGATTTGTTGTGGTAACAGGTGCCTTTTGGGCAGGAGTGTCACTTATCATCCTAATGGGACTTATCCTGTATGCCACCCTAGCAGTCGGAATTGTTACATTTGTAAGAAGAATCAAAGCAAAAGTATTTTTAAAAAATACATTATGCTACCAATTTTACCAATACCTAAAAAGAAAGAGCAAACAAGCCAAGGAACTATTATTAGGAAACTTAAGCTTAAATGCAAAAATTGTTTTGGCAATTGCTTCGGTTGTTATCTTATCAATGTTACTAGGGGCATTGGTAGAATATAGTTTCTTTTTCTTTATTATATTAATGGTATTTTGGTACTTCGTGCTAAAAATAGCAATTGTTAATGGAAACAAACTATATAAATTAAGAGACAAAATTGCGCAGTTATACAAAGGAGAAGTAAAAGAGGAACTAGACACCACACAATTTGACAAGGAAATGAAGCAAGTAGCAGAAGAATTAAACGATATAGCAGGTGGACTATCCCATGCCATTGAAGACGTGTTAAAATCAGAACGATTAAAAACCGAGTTAATAACCAATGTATCACATGACATCAAAACACCATTAACCTCAATTATCAACTACGTAGATTTATTAAAAAAAGAAGACATCCAAAACGAAACAGCAAGAGAATATTTACAAATACTAGACAACAAATCACAAAGGTTAAAAAAGCTAACAGAAGACTTAGTAGAAGCATCCAAAGCCTCTTCTGGCAACATCAAACTAAACATAGAACAACTAAACCTAAGCGAATTACTAAAACAAGTAAGAGGTGAATTTGAAGACAAATTCCATGAACGAGGATTAGAAATTGTAGAAACATTACCAGAAAAAGAAGTATACATCAAAGCAGATAGTAAATACTTATATCGAGTAATGGAAAATTTATACACCAATATTTCTAAATATGCATTAGAAAACTCAAGAGTCTATGTAGACTTAATCCAAAGTGGAGCAGGAGAAGGAAAAACAGCAACCATTATCCTAAAAAACATATCCGCAGAAAAATTAAACATAACTGCAGAAGAACTAATGCAAAGATTTGTAAGAGGAGACTCTGCAAGAACTACCAGTGGAAGCGGGCTAGGACTATCCATTGCCCAATCCTTAACCGAATTACAAAAAGGTAAATTTGAACTACAATTAGATGGCGACCTATTTAAAGTCATCATCGAATTCCCCCATTAGGGACGGTTCTTTTTGGTCCAATCTGGACCATTTGGGACGCTTTTATAAAAAACAAAGAGCTCTGTCTAATAAGACAGGGCTCTTTATAGGTAATATTAACAATATTTACACATGTTGTAATAAAATTTGGATACCACCATTGGCAAGGGCTGTTCCAGTAAGCATAATAATTCCAGCTGTTAAAACGCCAAGTGCTAAAGGCCAAAATGCTTTTTTTAGTGGTAAATCTAAAAAGTTAGCAATAAGTGAACCAACCCAAGCACCTGTACCAGGCAAAGGAATCGCAACAAAAATAAACAATCCTAATGCAGTAAAGTTTTGTAATCGTTTACTTTCTGCAATTTTTTTGGTAGCACGGTCGCTTGCCCAATCGATGATTACTTTAAAGATTTTAAATCTTCCAAAAAAGTCAAACAATGGTCTAATGTATTTTACAATAAAATAAATAGGAATGATATTACCAATTAAGCTAATTACAAAAGCTTCTACATAAGTTAAATGAAAGGTAAGAACAGCAATTGGGATTGCCCCTCTTAACTCAATAATTGGTGTCATACTAATAAGAAAGGTTGCTAAATATTTAAAAATAATGCTTTCAAACATATACCAATACTCCTTTTAAAATAAATTCTTTTGACATTGTACTATAAGAAAACAACTAAGTCAATACATATAAAAGTCGTTTTTGACCATAGTGAAATAATCAATTAATTTCAGAATTAAAAAGTATAAAAATAAAACAAACAGGTTTAAGACAAACACATGTCAAAAACCTGCTTTCTTTTTATTATAGTAACACAAACGACCTTTTAATCTCATCAAAAATTCCTTTATACTCTTCACAAGAAGAAGAAGGTGCTTCAAAATTCAAAATATAGAAAAAGTTTGGGGTTTCAAACCATACCACATTACAATAAAAATCTTCATTACATTGCGTATCAAGATACTTAAAACTATATTCATAACAAGAATAAGTATGTTCCAAAAAAGTAATCTCGCTATTCTCTCGAATATTTGTCTTATCGGACAAATAGCGATTCTTATCTTCCAATACCACAGAAGCCAAATCCATAGAATGTTCCTTTTGAATCCCAGTACAATAAATAAAAATAGGATGAAGGGTAGAAGATAAATCTAATAAAAAATCTCCACTATTTGGATTGATACGAAAGCTTAGACGATTTGGTACAGTAATGCAAAAAGCCTCATCAAATGACTTTATTTCAGAAGTACTCATATTAGTTTTATGAATGTTTATACGAAGAAACGCAAAAATAAGTATTCCTAAAATGGCAACCATTACACAAGCAAAAGTAATCAACCACACCTTTTGATTCCACCACTTATTCCATGGGTGATAAGAATATAGCATAAAAAATCCTCCCTATCTTAGCACTCTATATAATTGTACTCACAAGCACGAATCAAACGATTCATAATAGCAAGTCCAATTCCCTCTTTTGTAACTCCTTCTATAATAACCAAATCAATCGGATAGGTATCAACTTTTCGTAAAGTAGTAAAAATATTATGAGAGATTTCCTCCAAATCATTAGATGAGCCAACCTCTAAAACATAATCACAATCATATAGTTTTGCATTTTCTTTACAAGCGATTACCAATGTTTTGGGATTTTTCTTTAGTAATTCTTGAATGGTATGAACCATATTTTCATTTACTTTGCTATACACCATAATACACTTAGTCTTTGGAGCATAATGTTTATACTTCATACCAGGGGAAAGTACTTGAGAGGTAGGCGTACATTTTTCAAAAATATGGTTATCTAAGGCAACATGCCCAGCCACTTCCAAAATTTGTTCTTTTGTAATTTTACCAGGGCGTAAAATCGTAGGAATACCATCAATGACTCGAACCACTGTTGATTCTAAGCCAATTTCACAAGGCCCCCCATCTAAAATATAGTCTACACGTCCATCTAATTCTTGTAAAATATCAGAAACCAAAGTTCCACTAGGTTTACCAGAAAGATTAGCAGAAGGAGCAGCAATGGGTACACCTGCTAATTTAATTAATTCATTAGCAATCAAATTACTAGGCATACGTACAGCAACCGTATCTAAATGAGCTGTTACACAATCTGGCACAATTGGTTTACGATTTAAAATAAGAGTAAAAGGACCAGGAAAAAAAGCATGCATCAATTTGTATTCCAAATCCGAAATATCTTGTGCAATTTGTTCCAACATATCCAAACTCGAAATATGTAAAATCAAAGGATTATCCAAATCACGTCCCTTTGCAGTATAAATCCTTTTTACCGCAGTTTCCTCCAAGCCGTTAGCACCAATGCCATAAACCGTCTCAGTTGGAAAAACAACCAATTTTCCTTCTTTTAGTGCAGTCGCTGCTTCTTTTAATAAAGAATATTCAATTCCATGGTTCAAATTCATATATTTTGTATTCATAACAACTTCTTTCCTTATTTAATATTAATAATATATCACAAAAATTAAGTATTGTAAATTAAAAATAATTAGTATATAATGAAGAAAGTTAAAAAAGGAGAATGAATATGCAAGAATTAAAAGAAAAAACACAAGAAATATTTGTAGCAGTAGATGTTGAAACAACAGGCTTATCACCAATGGCCAACGAACTAATTGAAGTAAGTGCAATAAAATACAAAGGGACAGAAAAAATAGATACTTTTTCTACATTAATTAAACCAA
>CAOJXM010000004.1 GCA_948465625.1 uncultured Clostridium sp.
ATAATTTTATTTTGTGTATTATAGGTATCAGTAGATAATAATGTTCTTGAAACTACTTGCCCATTTTGTTTTAAAACTTTATAGGTTTTCGATTTTATCCCATCATATCCAGATTGTATTACTTTTTGTTGCCCTTTTGCTAAATTTGCATCATCTTGATAAACAACTTTTCTTGCTGTCCTTTGCAAGATTTGTGATTCAATTACTACATCATATTCATTTTCTTGTTTTAACCCATAAATATCAATTTTTACGCTTCCTCCAGAAACACTTCCTACAATCTTTATTGGATAATTTCTTGAGTTTTTAAATTTAAAATCTACTCCACCCCAAGCAACCGTTGCATCTGTTCCTGGCTTTACATATCCTGTATTAAAATGATGGTTTCGTCTTTCTACAATTTGCAAATTTGCTAAAAGTACTGTATTATATAAGGTTGAAGATACTTGGCAAATTCCTCCCCCAATTTCATCTACTACCTTTCCTCCAGAAAAAGCATGTGCTGACTTAAAGCCTGCTGCAGCTGTTCTTTTCCCCACTACTTTGTTATAGGAAAAGGTCTCTCCTGGCATTAATACCACTCCATTTATTTTTCTAGTTGCCAATTTAATATTTGATGTTCGATTACCATCTGCTGTAGAAAAATAGGTAGTAAACGTTCCCAAACGATTTGGAAATGCTTCTGTCCCAATTTGATTGGTTGTAACCTTTGGTGTTGTTATTTTTAATGGTATAGTAATCTCACTTTCTGTTGCGTTTTCTATTTTAGTTTTTGCCTCTTCTAATGGAATACTTAAGTCCACCCCATTTACATGTGGGTAAATAGTAAATGGATTTTTGGTAAAGTAAGCATCTTGTGGTTCTTTGTAAACTTCATTACGTATCTTCTCTATATCAATAGCATCTGGTTGTTTGTTTTCTACTTGTATTTGTATTACATTTTCTTCTTTTAAATTCATAATGTTATCTACAATTGTGTCTTTTAATGCTTTTTCTACAACAATAGAACCTGCATTTCCTTTGTTAATAATCAAGTTATTGTTTTCAATTGCATAGGTACTTTCAATGACTTTGTCTGGTAAATTATTGGTTATACTAGCAATAAAATCATCTAACGCTTTTTCGTTGTATATAAAAGAAGGTGTGATGTTCTTTTTGTTTAACTTCGTATTAATAATCGTATAATTATCTGTTAAAATGTTTCCATTTCTTCCAATTTGATAAGCTAGTTCAACTGCCTTTTCCATTCCAAAAGTTGCTTCTATTTGTTCTGGTAAAATCGCTATTTCATATTCTCCATACTTTAATTTTAACTCTTGTGTTAACTTGGCCACTGTCATATCCTTTAACTTATGAACCGCTTCTTCTTGTGTTAAACCAGATACATCGACTCCTTTTATACTAACACCAGCTACAATTTTATCACTACCATTGGTAATCACAGCAAATATTGTTGAAAAAAGAATCACTGCTATTACCAGAATTGCTGTAATAATTACAATTGCAATTGCTCCTTTATGTAGATTGGTCTTCTTTTTTTTCACCTCTGGTTGTTCTTCCTCTTTCTTAGGCTCTACTGCTTCTTCTTGTGGTTCTTTTGTTTCTTCTTTCTCTTTTGCTTCCTCTTGCTCCTCTTCTTGTCTTTCTTCTAAATCTTGTTCTATTTCATTTTGCTCTATAGTAGTTTCTTCCATTGGTTCCTCTTCTTTTAGTAACTCCTCTGCTTCATTTAATAAAGCCACTTCTGTTTCATTTTCTAACTCTAAATCTTTTTTTGTTTCATCCATTTTTATCTCCCCAATTGCAGTATCCTGCATAAAAATAAATTTCTATTTCATTATATGCTTTCTTTGGATTGGATATTATAATTCTACTACTTTTTCCCATGATAATCCTTCTTTTCCAAAATGCCCATAATTTGTTGTTTTTCTATAAATTGGCTTTTTTAAATCCAAATACTCAATAATTCCTTTTGGAGTTAAGTCAAATTTTGCTTTTATCTTTTTTACAATCTCTTATTCTGGAATGGTATGGGTTCCAAATGTTTCTACATAAACCGAAATTGGTTCTTCCATGCCAATTCCATAGGCTACTTGTAATTCACATTTTTTGGCATATCCATTTGCTACTACGTTTTTTGCAATATGTCTCATCATATACGCTGCAGAACGGTCTACTTTTGTAGCATCTTTTCCTGAAAAAGCACCTCCACCATGACGTGCATATCCGCCATAGGTATCTACTATAATTTTTCTTCCAGTTAGCCCAGTATCTCCTAATGGTCCTCCAATTACAAACCTTCCTGTTGGATTAACAAATATTTTAGTATTTTCGTCTAGATATTTGCTATCGATTACCTTTTTTATCACCTTTTCTATGATTTCTTCTTTCATTTTCTTTAAATCAGTATCTTCCTTATGTTGGTTAGAAATCAATATGGTTTCAATTCTTTTTGGTTTATCGTCTTCATATTCAACTGTTACCTGTGTTTTTCCATCTGGTCTTAAATATGGCATTTCTTTTGATTTACGTACTTGGGTAAGTTTAGTTGATAAACGATGTGCCATACAAATTGCAAATGGCATATATTCTGGTGTTTCGTCACAAGCATAACCAAACATCATTCCTTGGTCTCCTGCTCCTCCAATATCTACTCCCATTGCAATATCGGAACTTTGTTTCGTAATATTCACATATACTTCACAAGTTCTATAATCAATGTCAAGTTCTTCATCTTGATACCCAATTCCTTTAATAACTTCTCTTACAATTTCTTCAATTTGTATTTTGGCATTGGTTGTAATTTGCCCTGCAACCGTAATGTTATTTCTAGAAGCAAAGGCTTCAATTGCCACTCTTGAATTTTTGTCTTGTGCTAAGCAAGCATCTAATATACTATCGGAAATTAAATCACATAATTTATCTGGATGTCCTTCTGTTACACTTTCTGATGTAAATAAATATTTTTTCATATTTTACTACCTCTATTCGTCTTTTTTATACCTACCTATTATACACTTTTTTGTAGTTATTTGTCTAGTGCTATTCATGATTATCTTAACAAAAAAGAATACACAAAATAGTTTTCTACTTTATGTATTCTTTTTCTTTAATTTGCTGGTGTGGCTGGTATGGTATTTCCATTTCCTTCATCTGTCGTCTTTGTGAATCGAAGTGTTATATAGGCTGATAACCCACTTCGATTATCTCTTCCTGTCTCTATCTGTAATACTTCTTTTCCTACAGCACAAGGCATTTGCCCACCTGTATAAGTACCAACATGAGGTATTACACCATGTTCTCCACTTGCCCAGATTAAATAACTATCTTGTGTAATCCATATATTATCCACATTTGCTATTTGATGATTATAGGTTTTTGTAGTTGCATTTGGTAATGATGCTATATAAATGGTTTTCTCATAAATTGGTTTTCCATCAAAAAAATATTTTCCAATAAAGTGTTCTTCTGCTGACATCGTGTTTTCAGAATTAGGAATGGTTTCTTCTGGTGTAGGATTGGTAGCAATTTCAACTCCATTGATACTAGCTAATTGTAAAGATGAATTGATTTCAAACTCATATGGATATTCCTTTAATTTAGTAAAAAAGGATTTTGCTTCTCCTATTTCTATTTTATCAAGACTGGCTAGTCTTTGTGGCTCTTTTGTAACATATTGTATTTCTTCATCTTCACACAAATGATCTGCTAATTCTTGCAATGTTGGCATTCTTTCCTTTTTTGCATAATTTACCATTTGTACATTGGTTATTTTTAAGTTCATTTTTTCTGTTGCAGTTGCTTTTTCATTTTTTTCTACTGCTACTTTTGATTCTTCTAATACTCCATTTTCTCCTATTAAAATTGAAATACTAACGCCTGCTAGTATCAATAATATAATTACTGTGATTACCAAAGCAACTAAAGTAATCCCTTTTTCTATTTTTTTCATAAGTATCCCTCGACTTTCTATTTAAGTATGTTATCATTTGTTATTTATTTAGTCAATACATTTCTTGTAAAATTATAATATTACAAAAGAGCAAACCCAATTTTCATCAGGTTTGTTCTTTCCTTCGGAGAGTTACCCACTCAGCACTCACACCAACTCTATATCTAAACATTTTCCTATTTTGAGTAAAGTGGATTTACCTGGTTTTTTTGTTTTTCCGTTTTCGATATTGCCTATCTGCGCTTTACTAAGACCTGTTAATTCTGCTAACTGTTTTCTTGTTAAACCTTTGAGTACTCTTGCTTGAGAAACTTTTTGTTCAAGCAAATTCTGTCTATCTTTAAATTCATCCAAATCCTGTATATAGCCAAATTTCTTCAGTAATTGTGCATAATCTACTTTCAAAGATTTGGCTAATGCTTGTAAGGTTTCTATTTTTGGTTTAACTGCGCATTCCCTTTCTATTCTTCCTATTGTATCTTTTGAAATACCACTTTCATTTTCTAATGTAGCTACACTCCAACAATGAGCAATACGAATTTGCTTTATTTCTTGTCCCTCGTAATATCCACTTTGCTTTAGCATTTCTTGAAGCTCCAAGTTTAAGCATTTCGATAATGTCTGCAAAGTTTTGTATTGAGGCTTCTTAGTTCTTCCTATTTCGATATTCACTATTTGATTTCTGCAAATGCCACTTTTTTGTGAAACATCTTTAATAGAAAATCCTCTAGCCTCCCGTGCTTCTCTTATAATAGTTCCTAAATTATTAGGCATGCTGTGACTCCCTCTCCTTTCAAAATTATTATATTTCTATTGTACCATAATTTACATAATTTTTCAAATTATCGTAGCAAAAAACCTTCCTGATATCTTATCAAGAAGGTTTTTATAGCTTTTATTTAATTATAGTAATTCAAGTATTGCTGTTGGAGCAGCATCTCCTCTTCTTACTCCTGTTTTTATAATTCTTGTATATCCACCAACATTGTTTGTATATTTTGGTGCTATCTCATTAAATAATTTTGCTGGTAAATCGATATTGTTTCCTTTGCTGTCTTTTACTTTATTTACCTTTGTCATTATTTTTCTTCTAGCATTTAATCTTGATGGCATATCTTTTTGTCTTTTTACAGTCTTCTCTTCTTTTACTACTTTTAAATATTCTTTTCCATTTTTACTAGTTGCTTTCTCTGTTTCTTTGTTTCCATTTGCATCTAACTTTGCAGTTATTACTTTTACATCAACCATTTCAAAATTATCTTTTTCTTTTACTGCTAATGCTATAATACTATCTGCTATGGCTTTTACTTCTTTTGCTCTTGTTTCTGTTGTTTGAATTTTACCATGTAAGATTAAGTCTGTTGTTAAACTTCTTAACATTGCTAATCTTTGGTCTGTTGTTCTACCTAATTTTCTATTTCTAGCCAATTTAATTCACCTCTCTTTTTTAGTCTTCTTCTACTGCAAAATCTAATCCTAATGAACGTAATTTATTGGTTACTTCATCTAATGATTTTTTACCTAAGTTTCTTACTTTCATCATATCAGATTCTGTTTTATTTGTTAAATCCTCAACAGTAGATATTCCAGCTCTTTTTAAACAGTTAAATGATCTAACTGATAGCTCTAAATCTTCTATTGACATTTCTAATACTTTTTCCTTCTTAGATTCTTCTTTTTCAATCATTACTTGCGTATTTTTGGTTGCCTCTGATAAGTCAATGAATAGTTCTAAGTGTCCAGTCATAACCTTTGCTGCTAAGCTTAATGCCTCATATGCTTTTAGGCTACCATCTGTCCATACTTCTATAATTAATTTATCGTAATCAACCATTTGTCCAACTCTCGTATTTTGAACTTGATAATTAACCTTTTTTACTGGTGTATAAATAGAATCGATTGGAAGTACAGAAATATCTTGATTTGATTTTTTATTTTTTTCTGCACTGTTATATCCTCTTCCTCTATCTACTGTCATTTCCATTACAAGATGTCCACCTTCTGCTACAGTGGCAATATGTAAATCTGGGTTTAAGATTTCAATTGAGCTATCTGCTATTATATCTCCAGCAGTAACTTCACCTTCCCCTTTAAAATCAATTCTTATCATTTTTTCTTCGTTGTCAAATGATTTTAATCTAACATTTTTCAAATTAACAACGATTTCTGGTACATCTTCTACTACATTTGGTATGGTAGAAAATTCATGTACGACTCCTTCTATTTTTACACTTGTAATTGCTGCACCTGGTAATGATGATAATAATATTCTTCTTAATGAATTTCCAATTGTTACACCATATCCACGTTCTAGTGGTTCACATACAAATTTGGCATAGTTATTATCCTCGTTAACTTCTAAACATTCTATATTTGGCTTTTCAAATTCTATCATTTTTACCTCCCTAAAATTAAGGTCTACTTAATTCCTATTTTGAGTACAACTCTACGATTAAGTGTTCTTCTACTGGTAAGTCGATATCTTCTCTTGCAGCTAATCTTACCACTTTTCCACTTAATTTTTCGGCATCTTTTTCTAGCCATGCAGGAACTGGTCTTGCAGCATTTACTTCTAAG
This sequence comes from uncultured Clostridium sp., assembly GCA_948465625.1. GTDB lineage: Bacteria > Bacillota > Clostridia > TANB77 > CAG-508 > CAOJXM01. The sequence goes on from CAOJXM010000004.1 coordinate 6,530, forward strand.
TTTTCTTTTACAATTGCCTTATCTTTTCTGATTTCACGAATGGCTACTACATCTCCTTCTTTTACTAAGTAAGATGCAATATCTACTTTTTTACCATTTACTTCAAAATGTCCATGATTTACAAGTTGTCTTGCTTGTGCTCTTGAACTACCATATCCTAATCTGTATACAACATTGTCTAATCTACTTTCTAATATTTGAAGTAAGTTATCTCCAGTGATTCCTTTTTTGTTGGAAGCCATATCAAAATATTTTCTAAATTGTTTTTCTCCCACTCCATAAAATGCTTTTGTTTTTTGTTTTTCTCTTAATTGAGTACCATATTCAGAAAGTTTACCATTCTTTTGACCATGTTGTCCTGGTGCATAATTTCTTCTTGAAATAGCACATTTATCAGTATAACATCTTGAACCTTTTAAGAATAGCTTTTGACCTTCTCTACGGCATACACGGCATTGTTCATCTTTATATCTTGCCATAATGTTATTTACACCTCTTTCATAAATTATTTAATTCTATCTTCTTCTAATTATACTCTTCTTCTTTTTGGTGGTCTACAACCGTTGTGTGGTATTGGTGTTACGTCTTTAATTGCACTAATTTCTAATCCTGCTGTTTGTAAAGAACGAATTGCTGCTTCACGACCAGAACCAGGCCCTTTTACAAATACTTCAACTGTTTTTAACCCATGTTCCATTCCTGCTTTAGCAGCTGTTGTTGCAGCTTCTCCAGCAGCAAATGGTGTGCTTTTTCTAGAACCTTTAAATCCTAATTCTCCAGCACTTGCCCATGAAATTACATTTCCTTGTGTATCGGTAATGGTAACGATTGTATTATTAAAACTTGAATGAATATGTGCAGCACCTTTTTCAATATTTTTTCTATTTCTTCTAGGTGTTTTTTTTGCTACAGTTTTCTTATTAGCCATTTGGTTTTATACCTCCTTATTTCTTACTTTTACTAACTAATTTTCTTGGACCTTTTCTTGTACGAGCGTTTGTTTTTGTTCTTTGTCCTCTTACAGGTAGTCCTCTTCTATGTCTTAATCCTCTATAACAACCAATTTCAGTAAGTCTTTTTATGTTAAGTGCAACTTCTCTTCTTAAGTCACCTTCTACTTTGTATTCTTCATCCATTACTTTTCTGATACTGTTTACTTGGTCATCTGTTAAATCCTTTACTCTAGTATCTGGATTAATCCCAGCTTTTGCAAGTATTTTTCTAGAACTGGTTACTCCTATTCCATAGATGTATGTTAGTCCTATTTCAACTCTTTTTTCTCTAGGTAAATCGATTCCTGCTATACGAGCCATAAATTTTTGCACCTCCAAAATATAATTGTTTTTTTATAAATATATCTTACATAGAAAAAGTGAAATGTACATAATCGGATTCTTATGTAGGTGTCTTTTTTATGTTTGATATAAATGTATATAAACACAAAACTATTTTCAGCCGCAACATAGTCTTGTGTTAATATCAAATTAACCTTAAATTAAATTATCCTTGTCTTTGTTTGTGTTTAGGATTTTCGCAAATTACTCTTATTGTTCCTTTTCTTTTTATTACTTTACATTTTTCGCATATTGGTTTTACTGATGGTCTTACTTTCATTTCCTTTCACCTCTTTATAATTAAGATTTTTGGGTTAAGTTTTTATATAGACAGTATAAATACTGCTTTTAACAAAATAATTATGCAATCTTGACAAAGCAAGATGCGTTTTTCTTTCTTTTCCAAATAAATTCAAAATGGTATATTTCAAGGAAAGCAAGCAATTATTTTTGAGATTGTACGATGGTACATCGAAAAAATAATTGTGCAGTCTTGACGAAGAAAGATGCCGTTTTCAATTTATTTGGCACGCCAGGTAATACGACCACGGGTCAAATCATATGGTGAAAGTTCTACTTTCACTTTATCCCCTGGTAATATTTTTATGTAGTTCATTCTAAGTTTGCCAGAAATGTGAGCTAATATTTGATGCCCATTTTCTAATTCAACCTTAAAATTGGTATTTGGTAGGTTTTCTACAACCGTTCCCTCTACTTCAATTACATCTTCTTTTGCCAATCTTCTTCACTCCTTAAATTAAGTAAATATTTATACTTTTACACAATTAGCTTATATATTATATAGTACTTTTACAATATTGTCAATATTTTTGGCTCTTTTTCTGTAATTAATATTGTATTTTCATAATGGGCTGCTAATTCTCCATCTTCTGTTACAATGGTCCAACCATCTTCTAAAACTAAAATGTCTGGTTTTCCTACCATTACCATGGGCTCAATGGCAAGTGTCATCCCTGCTTCTAGTTTGATGCCTTTTCCTGCTTTTCCATAGTTTGGTATCCCTGGATCTTCATGCATGCTTCTTCCAATGCCATGTCCTTGAAATTCTTTTACTACACTATATCCTTTACTTTGTACAAATTCTCCTATTGCATGGCATACATCACCAATTCGATTTCCTGCTTTTGCATATTGGATTCCTTCAAAAAAGGCCTGCTTGGTGACTTCCATTAATTCTTGTGCTTTTTTACTTACCTTTCCAACTGCATAGGTTCTTGCTGCATCTCCATGGTAACCATCTTTATAGGTTACTAAATCGATACTTACAATATCGCCTTCTTGCAAAATTGCTCGTGCAGAAGGGATTCCATGAATTAATTCATCATTAACAGAGGCACAAATGGTAGAAGGGAAGTCTATTACTCCCTTTTCTCCACTTGGATATCCTTTTTGTGCTGGTATACCACCATTTTCTCTAATTACTCTTTCTGCTATTTTATCTAGTTCTAATGTACTAATTCCTGGCTTAATTGCTTTTTCTATTTCTTGATGAACCAATGCCGTGATTCTGCATGCTTCTTTCATTCGTTCAATTTCGCGTTTTGATTTAATGTCTACCATTTTTAGAAATTCTCCTTTATTTCGCTTGCAACATCTTCTGCTACATCTTTTCCAAATTTATTGATTTTTTCACTTACTTCGTGTGTTGATAATACTCCTTTATTGTCATAAAACTCTACTAATGGGCTAGTTTGTTTAAAGTAAGTTGCTAATCTATCTTTTACAGTTGCTTCATTGTCATCTTTTCTTTGTATTAAGTCTGCTCCACATACATCACATTTTCCTTCTACTTTTGGTGGATTTAATTTTAAGTTAAATACAGTTTTACATTCTTGGTTTGAACAAATTCTTCTTGTTACAATTCTTTGAATTACTTCTTCTTCTGGTGTCGTTAAATTAATTACCATATCTACTTTTTTACCTGATTTTGCAAAGAAATTGTCCAATTCTTTTGCTTGCTCTATGGTTCTTGGGAACCCATCTAAAATAACTCCATTTTGCATATCTGGCTCAGCTAATCTTGTTTCGATGATACGAATGGTTAATTCGTCTGGAACTAATGCCCCTTTTGATAAGTAGCTATCTAATTCTTTTGCCAAATCATCTTTTTTGGTAATACATTCTCTAAAAATATCTCCACTTGATATATGTGGTATTCCTAATCTCTCCTTTAATATAGCTGCAACAGTTCCTTTGCCTGTTCCAGGTGCTCCTAACATAATAATATTCATAACATACACTCCTATCTTTTATTTTCTCTTATAATATACAACTTCTTTTAGCATTATACAATAGTATTTTAAAAAAAGCTAGTAGTTCATTTATTTTTTTGTTTTTTCTTCTGTTTCTCTTCTCTATGTCACATCTTGTCGAAATGTTTTTCTTGCATTTTTTATCACTCTATGATTTAATCATATTATTAAATTGCATGTATATGCATATTTCATGATTTATTCTTTGTTGGTTCAACATTTTTCCAGAATAAAAATTTTAAAATTTATTAAAACATAGCTATTTTATGCTTCTTCTATGCACCATGCAATTTAAAATTTATTTCAATCAAGGAGGTTTTTTATGAACAATTTATTAATTCCCAAAATTGATGTGGTTTTCCACTCTTTATTTCGTGTTGGTAACGAATCCATTACCAAATCTTTCATTTCTAGTATCATTGGTCACCATATTCATTCTATTCAATTGGATACTGAGCACCACTATTGCTTGACCCCCAAAAGAAAAACTAGGTATTTTAGATTTAAAAGCAATCTTAGATAATGGTACCCTATGCAACGTTGAACTTCAATTAGTGGATAGCCATAAAAATCTAAATCATTTTCTCTATTGTTGGTCTCGTCTCTTTTCCTCTCAATTCGTCAAAGGACAAGATTATTCTAAACTAAAAAAACCATTTATATTGCCATTTTAGACTATGAATTAGAGAGCAATGATTCTTTTGATTTTCATACTAAGTGGAAGATTATTAATTCCAAAAATGGGCATACCATATTAACAGATTTATTTGAATTACATATCATAGAATTACCAAAAGCACTAAAAGTCACAAATCTAAGCAGCCCTATTGTGCAATGGATGTTCTTTTTAAATAATCCAAATACAATAGAGGTATTGGAAATGTCAGAAAAGAATTTAAGTATTGAAGAAGCACTAAAACGATTAGCCCAAATTAGTCAAAATAAGGAATTGCAAAGAGCCATTGAGTTAGAGTAAGTGGAAACCTTCTTCGTCTCTAATTCTTCAAAGCCTTTAAGTTTGCTATATATCATAAATAGAAAAAAGGCATAATGCCTTTTTTCTATTTAATATCTTTATAACTATTATACTTTTTATAGAATACAACAGAGATTATAGCAATTGAGATTATAACAAATACGATTGCTATACTCACACCTGTTTGTGGTAATTTTCCAGTTGCTACAGTAGTATCTTTTTCACCTGTTGGTGTATCAACTTTTGGTGTTTCCGCATCGTTCTTTGGTGTTTCTGTATCATCCTTTTTAGGCTCTTCTGTTGGCTGATTTGGATTTGATGGTTTTGTTAAATATACATATTTAATATTATATTTTAAAGCATAATTATCAGCCATCGAATCTTTATAACAATAAATTGTTAAATCATCATTGTGATTTTGGAATACTAAATCTGAATTATTATTATATCCTCCTATTTTTTCAACATTATCTAATATTGTAATTTTCTTTAGCAAAGAACAATCTTTGAATGCCCATAATCCTATTTCTTTTACTGTATTTGGTATTGTTATTTCTGCTATTGATGTATTTGCACACACATAATTTGGTACAACTGTCATTCCTTCTTCTAATACTATATTTTTCAAATTTGTACACCCTGCAAATGGCGCTCCTGATGCATCTTTGTTTAATGTCTTTGGTAGTTTTATACTTGTTAATTCAGTACAGTTTTTAAATGATTGGGCTCCTATTCTTTCAACATTTCCTAAATCTACTTTTGATAAACTTGTACATCCTGAAAATGCCCCTACTCCTATCTCTTTTACTGTACTTGGTATTGTCATTTCTGTTATTGATGTATTTGCACACACATAATTTGGTACAACTGTCATTCCTTCTTCTAATACTATATTTTTCAAATTTGTACACCCTGCAAATGGCGCTCCTGATGCATCTTTGTTTAATGTCTTTGGTAGTTTTATACTTGTTAATTCAGTACAGTTTTTAAATGATTGGGCTCCTATTCTTTCAACATTTCCTAAATCTACTTTTGATAAACTTGTACATCCTGAAAATGCCCCTACTCCTATCTCTTTTACTGTACTTGGCATTGTTATATCTGTTATCTCTGTGGCTGATTTAAAAGCCTCACTTCCTAATGAAATTACTGTCTTTCCATCCAGTGTTGATGGAATTGTAACATTTCCTTTTAATTCTGTTGGATTTGTACATTTCAAATTTTCAATTTGGTTTGATTCATTTACCTCATATTCCCAATTTGCAGTTACTCCATTTATAGTAGATGTGAAAGTATATTTCTCTTTTGCCAATACAATTCAACTTAATCCTACTAATAACAAAATCATAATTAAAATACTAAAAATCTTTTTCAACATTTGTATCCCCCTTATTTTATCTAAAAAGTGTTTTTTATACAAATTTCTTGTATAAATTCTTATTATTTATATCATTACTTAAATTTTCTGTCAATAGATTTTTATCATTTTCATTTATTCCTTAAATTTACCTTAAATTTATATTCTAGTATTTTGATTAAAAACCAGAGAGAAATTAATGTTGCCAATTCTTCCATTCCAGAAACAAATGGAATGGAGAATAAAAATGAAGGAACTGTTAATTTATCTGGTAACAAATTGGCATTGTTATTGTATAAATTTCACACTTTTTACACATAATCCATATAATATATTGAAAAATTTTAGTAAAACAGATATAATCTAGATGTTTTAAAAAAGAAAAGGGAGTGCTTACATTGGCAAATATAGAAAATATAAAGAAATACAAACATATACATATGATTGGTATTGGTGGCGTTAGCATGAGTGGAATTGCTGAAATTTTACATCATTGGGACTTTCATGTAACTGGTTCTGATAGCAATTATTCTGAAATAATCGACAAACTAATCAAAACAGGAATCCCTGTTACCATTGGACACGACTATGATAACCTAGCAAAAGCAGATGCAGTAGTTTATACTGCAGCCGTTCATGAGGATGACCCTGAAATGGTGCGTGCAAGAGAACTTGGTATTCCCATTATTGAAAGATGTGATTTTTTAGGTGAACTAACAAAATCTTTTGAAAATACCATTGGTGTTTCTGGAACCCATGGAAAAACAACTACTACCTCTATGGTTTCTATTTGTTTTTTAAAAGCAAATCTTGACCCTAGCATTCAAGTTGGTGGTATTTTAAATCAATTAGATGGAAATTATAAAGTAGGAAATAGTGAACATTTCATTATCGAAGCTTGTGAATATGTAGAAAGTTTTTTAAAATTTCGACCAAAAGCAGAAATTATCCTAAATATCGATAATGACCACTTAGACTACTTTAAAACATTTGACCATATCAAAGAAGCCTTTGCAAAATATGTAAAACTTCTTCCTGATGATGGTGTTTTAGTGTTAAATGGAGATGATAAAAATTGCTTAGACTTAGCCGTTTTAACCAAAGCAACTACGATTACTTATGGAATCGAAAATACACAAGCTGACTTTGTAGCAAGCAACATCACCTTCAATGATGATGGATTTGCTTCATTTGATGTTCATTATCAAAATCAATTGTTTGGTCACTTTGCTTTATCCGTTGCTGGAAAGCATAATGTTTTAAATGCACTTGCTTGTATTACTTTATGTCATTATTATGGCATTTCACAAGAAGCAATTAGGCAAGGCTTACAAGAATTTACAGGTGCTCATAGAAGATTAGAATACAAAGGTAAAGTAAATCAAGCCTCTGTTTATGATGATTATGCCCATCATCCAACTGAAATTGTGGCAACTAAAAATGCGTTATATCATAAAAAATTTCATGAAGCTTGGGTTATTTTCCAACCACATACCTATAGTAGAACCAAAAGTCTTTTAGATGATTTTGCCAATGCTTTAATTGGGTTTGACCATATTATTATAACCGATATTTATGCAGCAAGAGAAACTAATACTTACAACATTTCTTCTCTTGACTTAGTTGATAAAATAAAAGAACTTGGAAAAGAATGTATTTATCTTTCCGAGTTTAGCAAAATTGCAGATTACATCAAACAAAACGTCCAAGAAAATGATATTATATTAACATTAGGTGCTGGAACGGTTACTAATATTGGACCAATGA
>CAOJXM010000005.1 GCA_948465625.1 uncultured Clostridium sp.
GCATATTGATATAACACTATTATTATATCAATAATAATATTTATTACAATATTTTTTGTAAAAAAATTAGATTTCATCAATTCCACCTTTTATCTGATATACATTTGCATATCCCATTTTACTCAAGATATTAATTGCCCTCTTGCTTCTTGCTCCACTTTGACAATAGGCAATAATAATGGCATTTTTATTTGGTATCATCTTTTCAATATCTCCTAATTCATATAAAGGAATACAAATATCCCCTTCTAAATGATATTCTTCATGCTCTTGTTTACTTCTTACATCAAGCAAAATTGTTTGTGCTTCCTCTCTTATCATTTCTTTTGCTTGCATATAACTAACACATTTATCATCTCGAAACAGTGATATATTCACTATTTTCCCTAATTTTGCTAATATTTTCATTTTTAACACCTCTTCCCTATCATATTCGCAATTTCGACATTATGTTATTTATTTTTAGTTACTTTTTTCTTTTCTTTTTCCTCTTTTCAAAATGTGGATAATGTGGATAACTCTGTGAATAACTTATTTCAGTGGACTATTTTTCATTTTTTATTCACACAATGTTCACAAAAATTATGTTGATTTTTTATTTTGTTTTTCATTCTTGTTTTTATGTTACTGAGCCAAAGTTATAAAAAAAGCAGGTATTAAAATACCTACTTACACATCTAACTTGATATGAACATCTTTTAATTGTTGCTCTGTTACTGTACTTGGGGCTCTCATTAACAAATCTCTTGCCTTTTTATTCTTTGGAAAAGCAATAACTTGTCTTAAATTCTCTTCATTGGCAATTAACATTACCATTCGATCTAATCCTGGTGCTGCTCCTGCATGAGGTGGTGTTCCATATTGGAAAGCATGAAATAATGCTCCAAATCTTTCTTCTACATCTTTTCTGGTATAGCCTGCTATCTCAAAAGCCTTTACCATTAATTCTGGGTCATGATTTCTAACGGCTCCTGATGCCATCTCATACCCATTGCACACCACATCATATTGATAAGCCAAAATTTCTAATGGGTCTTTGTTTAATAAACTATCCATTCCTCCTTGTGGCATTGAAAATGGATTATGGTTAAAATCAATCGTTCCTTCGTCTGATAATTCATACATTGGAAAATCCACAATTAAACAAAACTTATACACTTCTTTTTCTAATAAGTCTAGTCTTTTCCCTAATTCGATTCTAACTCCACCTGCTATTTTTTGTGCTGTTTTGAATTCGTCTGCAATAAAGAACATTGCTGTATTTGGTTTTGCTCCTGTTAGGGTAATCAACTTTTCTTTCACCGCTTCATCAATAAATTTGGCAATTCCACCATTTACTTGATTTTGTTCGTCTAATTTTACCCAAGCTAATCCTTTTGCACCTAATTCTTCTACTGCAAAAGTAGACATATTATCAAAAAATTTACGAGGTTGTTCTGCTGCCTTTTCTACAGCAATTACCTTAATAGTTTTGTCTTTAAAGGCATTAAACTCTGTATTAGCAAAAATGTCTGTTGCATCTTTTATGATTAATGGATTTCTTAAATCTGGTTTATCAATTCCATAATCCTCCATTGCTTCTTTGTAGGTAATTCTTCTAAATGGTCCTTTGTCCACTTTCCAAGTAGAATGTTTTTCAAACACATCTGGTACAATCTCTTCTAGTACTTGAAATACATCTTCCTGGGTTGCAAATGACATTTCAAAATCTAGTTGATAAAACTCTCCTGGAGCACGGTCTGCTCTTGGGTCTTCGTCTCGAAAACAAGGAGCAATTTGATAGTATTTATTAAATCCTGATACCATAAGCAATTGTTTAAATTGTTGTGGAGCTTGTGGTAATGCATAAAATTCTCCTGGATGAAGTCTACTTGGCACTAAAAAATCTCTTGCCCCTTCTGGAGAAGAATTGGCTAAAATTGGAGTTTGTATTTCGGTAAATCCTAATTCATCCATTTTGTTTCTTAATGTCTTCATAATAGCAGACCTTAATAGGATATTTTTATGAAGATGATCATTTCTTAAATCTAAAAAGCGATATTCCAATCTTAAATCTTCTCTTGCTGTGTTTTGTTCTGCTGTATTAATCTCAAAAGGTAATACATTTTTACACTTTCCTAACATGGTAATTTGATTTGCGATTACTTCAATTGCCCCTGTTGGAATTTTGTCGTTTTTACTTGCTCTTTCTACTACTTTTCCCTCTATGCTTATACAACATTCTGTTGTTAATTCTTCACATTGTTTATTTATTTTTTCCTCATTTTGTATTACAATTTGCGTAATTCCAAATTCATCTCTTAAATCAATAAATTGCATACCACCTAAGTTTCTAATTCTTTGTACCCAACCTGCTAATTTTACTGTTTTCCCAATTTCTTTTTCACTTAATTCTCCACAATTGTGTGTTCTATATTCGTTCATCTGTCACATTCCTTTCCTCTCTATTCCTAATACGTTACTATTATATCACTTATTTCTTTCTACGTGAAGTTATTTTTCGCTTTTTCTTATGAAAAACGATGGTTATGCTAACGTAGTTTACCTTAACATAACCATCCTTCCTAGAACTTTATAAAATTTCCTAGCAATTTGCAAATGTAGCAATCTCCTCTTTTACCTTATGGATAAATTCTTCTTGTGACATTTGTCCAATATCTCCTTCTTTTCTTGAACGTACACCAACTGCTTTTGCCTCTATTTCTTTATCCCCTAATACTAGCATATATGGTACTTTTTGCAATTGTGCTTCACGTATTTTGTATCCAATTTTTTCGTTTCGATCATCTAACTCAACTCTGATACCTTGTTTTTCTAATTCTTCTTTTACTTCTTTGGCATAAGTATGATGTGCTTCTGCAATTGGTAAAATTCTCGCTTGTACTGGTGCTAGCCAAGTTGGATACGCTCCTGCATAATGTTCTGTAATAATACCAATAAATCTTTCAAAAGAACCAAATAATGCTCTGTGAATTAGAATTGGTGTTTTCTTTTCTCCTTCTTTATCAATATAACTCAAGTTAAAACGAAGTGGTAATTGGAAGTCAACTTGTACAGTTCCCATTTGCCATTCTCTACCAATACAATCCTTCATTTTAATATCTATTTTTGGTCCGTAGAAAGCACCATCCCCTTCATTAATTCTGTAGTTATCTTTTCCACATAATTCGTCTAGTACTTCTTTTAAGTTTGCTTCTGCTTTGTTCCATAGTTCAATTTCTCCCATATAGTCATCTGGTCTAGTTGATAGGGTTAACTCAAATTCTAATCCAAAGATTCCATATAGATATTTTGCAATCTCAATAATATCTTTAATTTCAGAACCAATTTGGTCTTCTGTAATAAAGTTATGAGAGTCATCTTGACGAAACATTCTTACACGGAATAGTCCATTTAATTGCCCAGATTTTTCATTTCTATGGATGACATCCACATCATTAAATCTTAATGGTAAGTCTTTGTAACTTCTTAGTTTAGAAGCAAATATTTTTATGGCATTTGGACAGTTCATTGGTTTTAAAGCTTGCTCTTTTCCATCTGAATCGGTTAATACAAACATATCCTCTTTATAGTGGTCCCAGTGACCTGATGTTTTCCATAATTCACTACTATTTAATTGTGGTCCAGAAAATTCTAGATATCCTCTTTTTTCATGTTCTTTTCTCCAAAGTTCCATTAAAATGTTCATCATTTTAAATCCTTTTGGCATCCAATATGCCATTCCTGGTGCTGTCTCATCAAAGAAGAATAAGTCTAATTCCTTTCCAATTTTTCTATGGTCTCTTTTTTTGGCTTCCTCTAACATCGTAATATATTCTTCTAATTGGCTTGCCTTTGGATAAGAAATCCCATAAATTCTTTGCATACTGTCATTTTCTTGGTTTCCTTTCCAATACGCTGCTGAAGTAGATAATAGCTTGATTGCTTTTACCTTTCCTGTACTTTCTAAGTGTGGACCTGCACAAAGGTCTGTAAAATCTCCTTGTTTATAGAATGAGATTTCTTCATTGTCTGGTAATTCTTCGATTAACTCTATTTTATAGTTTTCGTTTCTTTCTTTCATAAAGTTGATTGCGTCTTGTCTTGATAAACGAAATCTTTCAATTGCAATATCTTCTTTGATAATCTTTTTCATTTCTTCTTCTATTTTTTTAATGTCTTCTTCACTAAATGGCTTTTCTACTTTAAAGTCATAATAAAATCCATTTTCAATTGCTGGTCCAATTCCTAATTTGGTATTGGGAAATAGTCTTTTTACGGCTTGTGCTAAGATATGAGAAGTTGTATGCCAGTATGCCTTTTTTCCTGCTTCATCATCAAATGTTAAAATACTAACATTACAGTCTTTTTCTAATTGGTATCTTAAGTCTTTTACTTCTCCATCTACCATTCCTGCCATAGCGATTCTTGCTAATCCTTCACTAATTTGTTTTGCTAGTTCTAATAATGAACTTCCTACTTCAACCTCTTTTACAGAGCCATCTTTTAATGTTACTTTTATCATAATAAATCCTCCCTTATTTATAACAAAACACACCTAATACGAAACAATTCTTCGTATTAGGTGTGCATTATATACACGGTTCCAACCTAATGTTTTACTCTATTTTGATGATAACGTAATCAACGTCTAGTTTTACTAGAAATATGGCAAGAGTAGTATTTTCAAATACGTTTTCTTAAACTAGCTTTCAGCCTATGGCTAGTTCTCTCTTTTAGTAACCTTTATTTTACTTGTCTCTTACTATTTTTACTATACTCTTATATCTTACAACATTTTTTACTACTTGTCAATTGTTTTGAAAAAATTTTGTGAATAACTCTATGTTCAATAGAATATCTTTCCTTTATAAATACAATATCGGTCGAAAACTAATTCCTCTAAACGCTTGTGTAATTGAATTTCGATATCGATAACTTGTAAAACTTCCTGTTCCATCATAATAACTTCCTCGATTGGTACATGGTCCTACTGAGCCACTATATGTTTCTGTCGTCCACTCTGTACAATTTCCTGCCATATCATAAATATGACATCTTTCATCTTCATTACTTCCTGTATTCGTTAACGTAGCTTTTATGCTTGGTCCATTCTGCATAGAATAATCACTATCTCCTGAATACTTTTGAATAAATACAATTGCTGTATCCCACGCATAACTATTTACTAAATCACCTGTTGCTCCATAACTACTATCATACATATTCCTGCAAACATTTGCTGCATCTGCTTGTACTATATTATTCCATAAGTATCCTTCTGTTGTTGGAGCATATGCTACACCATCTTGATGCACTACTCCAGTTGATTGTTTCGAATTGGGTTTCCTATCAGTTCCATAACTTGCTTCATATCTTGCGATATAATAGCCTCCATACTCTGTTACACTTCTTCGAAATTCCTCTATATCTTTAGCATGAACATTTGGTGTAGTATCTTCTTTTAAACCTTCTATTTGATAATCTGTATCTCCATTCCCTGTAGATAGTTGGTCTGTTGGCTCTAATCGTATCGTATCAATTTCTCCTGTTGCTGTAAATACATATCTGCCTAATACTACCTCTGTTCCATCAACTGCTATCCATACAAACTGATTTCCTTCTGTATCCTCTATAATTAATCCTGCCTTTACTGCTTCTTCTGTTGGTGGAGTTGTTCCATCTCCCCAATCTGCTGTTCCTTCATCTTTTGGCTTAAATCCCTTTGGTATTTCTGGATTAAAGGCATCTGGTGTTCCGCTATTAATCGTACTATTTTCGGTATAAATTCCATCTCCATTTGGCTTTCCTGGTTTTTCGCTTGGTGTTGTACTTCCACCTTGATACTGATTGATTAAATCTCCCATTTTTTTGTCTACACTATTTAAACTGGTCGCTTCGTTATTGGCTGAATTCTTATATATCTGTGCTCCCTCTTGTGACTTCTTAAAAATTCCATTATCCCCTATTGTTAAATTAATCGCTACTCCTGCTAAAATTAACATCACAATTACGGTAATAACTAATGCTATTAAGGTAATTCCTGCATTTGTTCTTACTAACTTGCTCTGCTTTTCCCTCATTCAATTTTCTTCTCCTTTGTCTTTTTATTTGTATTATTTTCTATTCTGTCGAAAATAATATATTTTCCTTTTATCTCTAGCATTTTCATTCTTTTTTCAATGTACTTCTCTATTTAAAAAATGCTTCTACTTTTACATCCTAACATTTGTTATGAAATTAGTTAATATATTCTATGTGTAAATTTTATGAATAAAAAGAAACGCTTACATAAAATATAAAACTCTTTACTGTCTTGTTTGTCTTTTAATCTCCTTATTTCTGCTCGTAATCTTTCGATTTCCTACAAAAAGTAGTCAACTATTTTTATCGCCTATTTCTCTCCACAATCTCAACAATATCAGTAATATATTCCCCAATAATTGGTATATTCAATTTCACAATCTTTTGCAGTAAGATTACCAATATTGCAGTTAAAATAGTAAAACCAATTCCAATCCCAATCCCTTTAGCAATCCCTGCTATTAAATTTCGAATCAATAATTCTTTTCGATTTCCTAAAATTTCTGCTAAATCAATTAAATTATTCTTTGTTAATACATAATTTAAGTGATCAATATTCTTCATTAATTTTTCCAATTTGCCTTTTCGAATCCACATGAAAACCACCCTATTAGATAGAGTGGTCGATTTTTTATAAAATATGCACCTTTTACAAATAAGAATATGGAATGCTTCTATTTTTCTCATCTAGTTGAATTAACTTATCATACATACAAATGATAGCTCCCTCTCCCACTTCTTTTCCAGCTACATTTTGAAGAATTTTAAAATTAGATATCATATCTTTTGATGGAGTGGCAGTTTTTTTAATTTCTATTGGATACAATTTCCCATCGCTTTCAATAATCAAATCAATTTCTCGTTTTTCCTTATCTCTATAATAGTAAATTGGTGGTCTTAGTTCTCCTGCATTATAATAACTCTTTATTATCTCAACAACTACAAAATTTTCAAAAAAACTTCCTGCCATTGAACCACTTTCTAGCACCTCTTTTGTTTTCCACTTGGTTAAATAACTAGCCAATCCCGTATCTAAAAAATATACCTTGGGAGTTTTTATTGCTCTTTTCATGATATTATTGTAATATGGCTCTAAAATATATATAATGTTAGAAGCTTCTAATATGGATAACCACCTTTGTGCTGTTGGAATGCTAATTCCAACTTCCTTTGCAATACTATCTAAATTTAACATTTGACCAATTCTGCTTGCTAATGCTGTCATAAACTTTAGAAAAGTTAATCTGTCTCCTACTTGTGCTAATTTTCTTACATCTCTTTCAATATAAGTACTAACATAGGTTGAATAAAACATATCATAATCACTTTCTTTGCTATACATTACTGGCATAGTTCCTTTGTGTATGATATCCCAAATTTCCTCATAATTAATAGGTTTTAAATGTTTTTCTCTTTCTTTTAAATATTCCTCTGTTGGTAAAAATGGTTGTTCAAAATTACTTCCTTTTATCTCCCTTATACTCAATCCTAATAAATTAAGAATTCCTACTCTTCCTGCCAAACTTTCGCTAACATCTTTCATTAAACTAAATTGCTGTGAACCTGTTAAATAAAATATGGTTTCTTCTGCTTCATCTGCTAAAATTTTAATTTGCCTAAATAAGTTTGGTGCATATTGTACTTCATCTATAATAATGGGTGGATTATTTGACTTTAAAAACAAAGTTGAATCTTCTACTGCTAATTCATTCATAATGATAT
Organism: uncultured Clostridium sp.; assembly: GCA_948465625.1. Taxonomy (GTDB): domain Bacteria; phylum Bacillota; class Clostridia; order TANB77; family CAG-508; genus CAOJXM01. The sequence continues at coordinate 7,786 of CAOJXM010000005.1, forward strand.
CATCCAAGGTAACATATTTCATGTTTGGCTTTATATTTTTTAGCATAGTTGTTTTTCCTACTTGCCTCGCCCCTGTTACTAATATAACTTTAAACATTTTTTCTTGTTTTTCAATCATATTTTCCGCACATCGTCTAATATAATTCATAATTCGTCCTCCTTTTTCGACTTTTTTAACATCTAATATTATTATAGTCGTTTTTTAAAAAATTGTCAATAACTTCTTTATGTTGTATGAGTTTTTTCATGCAACTCCAGCCACTCTTAAAGCTTCTATCAACTAACGCTTCACAAAAGGCGGTTACCCCTGTAACCGCCCCTTTTTATGGTGTTAACGCATCAATAAAATTGCCAATCAAACTATTAGTGCCTGTATCTGCTGTATTACCATTCTCTTCCTTTTTCTTTTCTTCTTCATACACCGTTTCCAATTTTTTAATCAAATCTTGCAACCTTTTCATATCTTTTCCAACCATTTCCCAGTCATTATTCTTGTTAGATGCTTCCAAATTACCACTTGCCTTAATAATCGCATTTACCAAATCCAAAATCGTATCTGTATTTTCCACCTCAATATCCACTGCAGATTGCGATAACAACTTTTTAATGGCTCCTTCTAAGGTATCATCTATGGCTACCTTATTAAACGAAGCAACCACCACCTTTTTCAAAATTGGTGTACTCTTATTTTCATTTAATGATATTTGATAAATTGGTTGTACATACAAAATGGTATGATTAATTGGTACCATAATCATATTCTTCATCAATCTAGTTCCTGTTACATTCAAACTTTCTAATTCCTTTGCAATCGTATCATCTTGTTCTAATAAAGTATTTAATTGCATTGGCCCTAAAATATTGCTATCCGATGAATATTTATACAAAGTCAATTGTGGTGTACCATTTACATACTTACCTACTAGATATGCTCTTAGATTTTGCTTATCCAATGGAGTATATTGTAACACCAATCCCAATTCTTCTTCCTCTGCATCTACTGTTTTTAACATAGTATAATATGGCTCTTGTTCTACTCCTCTTGATGTCGTTTTTGTATTAGAATATTTAGCAGTTTCCCAAATATCATCACTTCGATACAATACATCTGTGCTAACATTATGGTATCTTTCTAACATATTCGCTTGAATTTTATATAAATATTTTGGATAAACAAAATATTTCGAAATTCCATCTGGTATTGTGCTATCAACATCTTCAAACAAAGTAGGATACATATTTCGATAAGTCATTACAATTGGGTCAAACTTATCGGTAATATAGAATTGAATTGTTCCATCATACGCATCAACTAACACTTTAACCGAATTTCTAATGTAATTAATTTGCTCTTTGATATTATCATGCTCTATTACAGAAGGTTGTGAATATGGATATTTATTCGTTACAGTATAAGCATCTAATACCCACATCAATTTTCCTTCATCTGTTACAATCATATAAGGTTCTTCATCATAAATCAAATATGGCATTACCACTTTTGCTCTTTCAATAATATTACGATTCATTAATATTTTACTATCTGCTGTTACATTATTAGAAATCGCTAAATTAAGGTCACCTTTTTTACAAGCAATAATCAATCGGTCTAAGAAATTCAAACTTAAACCTGCTTTTCCTGTATAGTTATATTCTGCATTTTGTGAAGTATCAGTCGGATAGTCAAACTCTGCCTTATTTTTACTATTGGTAACAATCGTATTATTCGTCTCTAACCCAAAATAAATCCTTGGATTTTCTATATAAATTGCCTGATTTTTATTCTCAAAATCTTTTTGAATATATTGCACATTTCCCAAACTATCGGTTTTAGAGGCATGTGTAATAACCGCTCCATAACCATGTGTATATTCATATGTTTTATTATTATAGGTTCGATCTCCACTACTTACAATCTCTCTTGGTGCAATATAAAGTAGTGTATCTTTTCCATTTACTCGATATCGATTAATATTTGCATTTGGATAGGTATAATATCCTGTACTGGTTTGTGACACATTCAATGTTTTCATATTAATATCTTCACTTACAATCGTGATATTTTCTAACAATTTTGAATTTTGTACAATCTCATCTAAACTATTATCCTCTTGAATTTCTACTTCTTGTGTCTTAATACCATAAGCATTTTTAGTATAATCTATGTTATAAGATAAATATTGCTTTTCTTTATCTAATTCATTGGTATTAATATAAATCAACTTAAACCCTACCATAACCGTAAACAATGCTACTAAATAAATTGGTACCGTTAATAGTGCCATTAATCCCTTTTTTAACTCTTTTACTTTGATGTACTTAATTGCTTTCCATGCAGAAGCAATCATAACCAATGCTAATAAGCGGTAACCCCATAATTTAATGGTAACATCTGTAATTCCTGCTCCATAAATCGCAGTCGTAGAATCATCTGGTAATGTCATAAACTTTTGATGAATCATTCCTTGTGTTGTTACCAATACCATGGTTGCAATTCCAATTACTACTAACATAATATTAAGAGTTAACTGCTTTATAATTTTTCCCTTTTTTAACGTTTCTGCATTAATTCCATCAAAATAGATATTAAAGGTTGCAATATAATAAATTGTAGCATAAATCGTTAAGCCAATTACCATTGCAATAAAATAAAACAAAATCATCTCTATAAATGGCTTTTGAAAAATGTAAAAACTAATATCTGTATTAAAAATAGGATCATCAATGCCAAACCATGCATGATTGATAAACAATGCTACTGACTTCGTCATTGTATTAGATAATACTACACTTAAAATGATAGCACTAATAAAAGCAATTGATTTATTCGGTAACTTTGGCATTGGCTTTTTTTCTTCCTCAAAAAAATCTTTTAACCCTTTTCTGATTCTTCGATTGGTATAATAAATCGCAACAAACAAAATAATAAAGTTAATAAACATCATTCCATATTTATACCTTAAATTTGTTTGAAATACGTCAATATACTTTTCTCCAATTTCTAGCATTTCTAGGTAAGAACCTCGATAAGACAAAAACGCAAATAATAAGAAAACCACTAAAAATCCTAAAACCAATATCACTCTTCTTTTTATTCTTTTCGTCTTCTTTGGTTCTACCGCTACTTTTTCTTGTTCCTCCATGGATACTCCTTTCTGCTATAAAATCGCTTTTACAAAGTCTTCACTCTTAAATATTTCCATATCATCTATTTGTTCACCTACACCAATAAACTTTACTGGTATCTTATTTTCGTCTACAATTCCAACTACCACTCCACCTTTTGCTGTTCCATCTAATTTGGTAAGTACTAAGCCTGTAATTGGTGTGGTTTCTTTAAATGCCTTTACTTGTGAGATTGCATTTTGACCAGTTGTCGCATCCAAAACCAATAACACTTCTTTTTGTGCCTCTGGTAATTCTTTCTCAATTACTCTTTGAATTTTTGATAACTCGTCCATTAAATACTTTTTATTATGCAACCTTCCTGCTGTATCACAAATTAAAACATCAGCATTTTTCTCTTTGGTTATTTTAATCGCATCAAATACAACAGAGGCAGGGTCAATTCCTTCTTCTTTTTTTACGATATCGCAACCTGCTCGATTGGCCCAAATCTCCAATTGTTCTACTGCTGCTGCACGAAAAGTATCTGCTGCTGCAATTACTACTTTTTTACCATCTTGTTTTAAACGATTTGCAATTTTCCCAATTGAAGTGGTTTTTCCTACTCCATTTACTCCTACTACTAATATAATAGCTGGTTTTGTATTTAATTGTAATTCTTGATTTTGTGCATCTAATATTTTTTGTATTTCCTCTCTTAAAGCTTGTTTTACCGCTTCTGCATCTTGTATTTTTTCTTTTTTTATTCTATCTCGTAATTGCTGAATAATGGTAACAGACGTATCTAATCCCATATCAGACATAATTAAAATTTCTTCTAATTCTTCTAATAATTCTTCATCTACTCTTCGAAATGCACGAAAGGCATTGTTTATTTTTTCATCAAATGAATTTTTGGTTTTACTCAATCCATTTTTTAATTTATCAAAAAATCCCATTTTATTTCCTTCCTCTCCTTGCTTCTACTACCTGTAAGACTTATCTAATGTTTTATAAATTGTTACTATTATATCAAAAATTGCTCGCTCTGACAACTACTAATTTTCTTAAGATATGGTAAAGAGCTCCTATTAGAGCTCCTTACCATATTACTTTTTTGTCGCTTAAAGTCGGACTAAATGATCTACCGCAATTTCGCATGGATTGACCTGCTCCTCGCTCTCATAATAAGAACTATGCAAATGCCCATACACCTTGATTTTGCTATTAGTTGGTAAACACCTTGCAAAGCGAGCATTTCCCAACCATGTCATACAAGTAATCTGGTCTGCTACTTCGTTTTTCCTGATTACTTGAAGTGTAATAGGAGCCATCTGGTATCCTTCTACAATGGTAGAAACCGGCTTTCTTTCGACAATACCTTCCAGATAGACAAAACTGGTGCAACCTTCATTGCCTGGTTGAATCGTGCCTTTGCTTAACTGGTTGCAGTTGGCAACCCAGACAAAGCTTTCTGGTTGGCTTTCAGTGTTCTTGGTACAAAACTGTCCAATGATAAGCCACTCCGTTCCAACCTGCATTTGGCTCACCTCTTGCCTTTTATCTGAAATGATTATAGGATAATACTGCAATTTGTCTCCTTCACGGTTGTAAGTAGACATCAGTACCCTATAAAGCGTTTCTTCTTCGCTTTTATAGAGTTCTTTTGGTTCCACTTTAATCACACCATATAGCTTACAAATATTGTATGCAAAATTCTTGGTGCGACCTTGCTTCCCAATTCCTTTTAATGCTTCTTTGTGTTCCTCTTTGAGGAAGTGTATCCTCCTCTTGCTTTTCTGGCTACGATTAAATTTATTCCGTAGCCTTTGCCGCCTTTTTGTCATGTCCTCATCCTCCTGCTTACTTTATTCATTGCTTCTTATCCTTGTAGTAATAATTTTCTAAAAATAACCTAGAAATTACCCTACATTATCTTTACAAATAATACATGTTACCATTATACCACATTATGTAAATTTTGTAAATATTTTAAATCTGCAAATCTAATTCAAAGTAAAACTCTACTCCATTTTCCTTATTTACTACCCCATAAGCATTGTTATAATTATTCATAATTGCCTTTACCAAAGAAAGCCCAATACCGCTTCCTCCTGCCTCACGATTTCTCGAAGTATCCACTTTATAAAATCGATTCCAAATTCTACTTAAATCCTCTTCTAAAATATTTTCGCCTGTATTAAATACCTTAATCCTCACTTTATTTTTCTCTACCTTAATCTCATTTTCAATTCGAATTATCTTTTCCTTGTTTACTTCTGCTATATTTTTAATCGCATTGGTTATATAATTGGTCAACACCTGTTCAATATAAAATTCGTCTGCTATAACTGGTATGGTTGTATTGGTATCCATTTCTAGTTTAATGTTCTTCTCCTCTAGCATCACTTGATACTTTCTTACAACCTCTTTTTCCAATTCCTCCATATTAAACTCTTTATTCTTAAACTCCCTTTTTCCATATTCTAGCTTCATTAATTCTAGTAACTGTTTTACCAATCGATCCATTTTATTCGACTCATCTAGTATTACCTCTGCATAAAACTTTCTACTTTCCTCATCCGAATTCACATTTTCGATTAAACCTTCTGCATAACCTTGTATTAAAGCAATCGGTGTTTTTAACTCATGAGACACATCCGAAATAAACTGTTTCCTCATTTCATCTATTTTCGATTTTTCCTCAATATCCTTTTCTAGTTCAATATTTGTCTTCCTCAATTGATTAATTGTTGTTTCTAACTTATCTGACATGGTATTAATACTCTTTCCCAAATTATTTACCTCATCATCCGTATCATTAATTCTATACTTTTTACTAAAATCCAATTTTGACATACTCTTAGCAATTTGATTTAACTCCAAAATTGGTTTCGTAAACCTTCTAGAAATAAAAGACACCACAATTCCACCAATTAAAATTGTAAAACCGCCAATTAAATATAAAAACTTATTGGATATCTTTACACTCTCTTGAATCGATGCCATTGGCAATCGAATATAAAGTTGATACCCATTATCCAAATCTGCATTCAATAAAATAAAGGTCAAACCATTCTTGGTATCCTCTGTTTTGCTCATCACAATATTTTCATCTTG
>CAOJXM010000006.1 GCA_948465625.1 uncultured Clostridium sp.
TATAAAATTAGCAAAAATGTTTAGAAATGTCACAAAAATACTTAATATAAATAAAAGTAGGTGTTTTTATTTTATACAAAAATATTGTAAAAATAGGAAATATATTATAAAATAAACAGGAAAGGAAGAAGAATGGAAGAGGAATACATTAATATAGGAAAAATAAATATAGAATTATTTAAGAAGATAAATAGTTCTATAAATACAGATGAAGTTATATTAACTCGTGAAAGATATCAGCATGTATTAGAGCAACATCCAAAGGATTTAGAGTTATATATAAATGATTTGAATAAAATTGTTAAGTGTCCAGATTATATTTTAGAAGATGTCAAAAATAAGAATACAGCAATGGTAATTAGACATATAAAGGATACAAATGTAAATATAATTTTGAAGTTAGCAGTAGGAGAAGATAAAGTTCATACCAAAAATTCTATAATGACATTTTATAGAATAAGGGATAAGAATTTAAAAAAATTACAACAAAAACATAAAACTATTTACAAAAATGAATAAATATTGTATAATTAATATACAATAAAATATAGGATATTGAAGTGGAGATTGTGCTGCCACGCACCCTATGGGTCAAAAGAAATGCAAGAAAGGGCACACTTGCCAATACCTATATTAATGGGAACACTCAAGCAATTGGGTGTTTCTTCCGTTTAGCATTGTGTTATTTTAGATAGTAGTAAAATTTTTGTTATGGGGAATTGTGCAAGTGTTTTAGAATTGTGTTATTATACCTTCCAATAAATTTATACCATACCGTGTTTAAGAAAATACATATTGACAACATTATGTAAATAGAGTATAATATCTTGAAAGAATGTTTCGTACTCCAAGCAACTTAAGCAAGAGCATCTTTGAAAAATAATTTAATGGAGGAAAATTGTTATGCAGAGGGGAAATTTAGAAGCTTCAGTAGCAGTTTTAGCAGCAGTAATTCTTGGAGAGTTAGCATTAGGAAATATCGAAAATTTTATATTGTTTTTTCCTTTTCTAACAGGAGCAATTGTAGTTGAGATAGTTGCTATTATGCGGTTTGAAAAAAACTTATTCGGAAGAATAATGCAGATAATAGCAATCATATCAATTATTACCAAGGTTATCACCCTAATTTATTGGGTGGCTATAATTGTTGGGATATTTATCAGAGTAACAATAAGAGCATAACAAGAAGAGGGACACATGCAAAAAAGCATGTGTCCGTATTCATATAATATGAAAAAATAACAACTCCTAACAAACCATTTACGAAAAAACACAAAATTTTACAAAAATATATACAACATTACAACAAAGTGATATAATCAATAGGTAAAATATTGTAAAAAGGGGTTATAAGTTATGGAAAACATTAAAATTTTTGCTTGTAAATCAGCAGAAAACTTTACAAAAGAAATGTGTGATTGTTTAGAACTACCAATGGGAAAAATAAACTCAATGAAATTCAAAAACGACAACAACTTTGTGCAAATACTAGAAACCGTAAGAGACCAAGACGTATACATTGTACAAACTACACAACCACCAGTAAATGAAAGAGTAATGGAACTACTAATCACAGTTGATGCAGCCAAAAGAGCATCAGCAAGAAGAGTAAACGTAGTATTACCATACTACATCTACTCAAGGTCAGACAAAAAAGACCAACCACGTGTACCAATCACAGCAAGACTAATGGCAGAACTAATAGAAGCAGCAGGGGCAGACAGAGTTATAACATGTGACTTACACAACCCAGCAATACAAGCATATTTTAACATAAACTGTGACAGACTATCTGCACAAAACTTATTACAGGCCTACTTTAAAGAAAAGAACTTACAAGACATGGTAATTGTAGCAACCGATGCAGGAAGTTCAAAAAAAGCATATAAATATTCTGAATACTTTGGTTGTCCAATTGCCTTAATCGACAAAAGAAGAGCAGGAAATGACGATCGAGCAATTGCAAGTACTGTAATTGGAGATGTAAAAGACAAAGACTGTATCATATTTGATGATGAAATCGATACAGCAGGCTCTATGATAGAAACTGCAAAAATACTAGAAAAATTTGGAGCAAGAAGCATCTATGCAGGTTGTACCCATGGAATCCTATCAGGACCAGCCATTGAAAGAATACAAAACTCACCAATCAAAGAATTAGTCATAACCAACACAGTACCACTAACAGACGAAAAGAAAATAGACAAAATAAAAGTATTATCTATCGCACCATTATTTGCAGAAACCATAAAAAGACTAAACGAAGGTAGACCACTAGGAGAACTACTTAAGATTTATTAAATCGGCAAAATATCCTTGACAAAACTACAGCAACTAGAGTATAATAGTTAAAGAAATTCCACATGATGTGTTAAATGCTGGAAGGAGGGGAACAATTATTATGTCAGAAGTAAAAGTTAATAATGGAAATATAGAAGATGCGTTAAAAAGATTTAAAAGGCAATGTGCAAGAAATGGAGTACTACAAGAAGTACGTAAAAGAGAGCATTATGAAAAGCCTAGTGTAAAGAGAAAGAAAAAATCAGAGGCTGCAAGAAAAAGAAAATTTTAATAACAAATACATAGACAAGGTGTTTTCGAAAAAGAAAGCACCTTGTTTGATAAAAAGGAGAGACAAAACATGTTAAAAGAAAAATTATTAGAAGATTTAAAAAGTGCAATGAAAGACAAAAACGAAATTAGAAAAAACACAGTGCAAATGGTAAGAGCTGCCATATTACAAATCGAAAAAGACAAAAACATTCAAGTAGAAGATAACCAAATCATCGAAATCATTGCAAAAGAAAGCAAAAAAAGAAAAGACTCATTAGAAGACTATAAAAAAGCAGATAGACAAGATATTATTGAGCAAGTAGAGCAGGAAATAGCAATTTTGGCAGAATATTTACCAAAACAACTATCAAAAGAAGAAATTACAACAATCGTAGCAGACATTATAAAAAAGGTAGAAGCTACCTCAATAAAAGACATGGGAAAAGTAATGAAAGAAGCAAAAGAACAAATTGGTGCAGCAGCAGATGGAAAAACAATCAACGAAGTAGTAAAAGAATTATTAGCGTAGGTGAAATTTGGTATTGACAATGTAAATAATTCACAGTATAATGAATATACTATAAAGAGAGTATTATCTCAATGAGCTGACATTTTAATCCGATAGAAAAGTAAGACGAATGAGCTTACGGTTGGCGAACAACGATAAAATCAGTATAAAGGGAGAAATAGAGTACATTAGTATTCTACTTTCTCCTTTTTAAATTTTTTTTCTATACATCTTGTATAAAAATCCCCAAATATATTATACTATAATAAGAAATAAAAACAAAGAAAGGAAGAAATTATGAAATATAACAAAAAATCAATAAAAGAAGGAATTACACTTCATACCATAGAAACAGACAAATTCAAAACCAATCTATTATCCGTATTTCTTACCACACCATTAGAAAGACAAAACGTAACCTACAACGCCTTACTACCAATGGTCTTAAGAAGAGGAAACAACCAACAAAAAACACAAGAAGAGCTAAGCATTGCCTTAGAAGAAATGTATGGAGCCTCTTTTGATTGTGGAGTCGAAAAAACAGGAGACAACCAAGCATTAAAATTTTACTTAGAAACCATCAATGACACCTTCTTACCAACCAAAGAAGATGTTATCAAACAAGCCATAAGCACACTTTTTAACATTGTATTCAACCCTATATTAGAAAACAACAAGCTAAAAGAAGAATACGTAAACTCAGAAAAAGAAAACCTAAAGCAAATCATCGAATCCAAAAAAGATAACAAAGCCAAATATGCACAAGAAAGATGTATCGAAGAAATGTATAAGGAAAAAGCCTATGGACTATACAAATTTGGATATTGTGAAGATATTGCACAAATCAATACACAAAACCTATATCAGCACTATCAAAACCTAATAAACAACTGTAAAATCGATATCTTTGTATCAGGGCAAATAGAAAAAGCACAAATCGAACAAATCGTAGAACAAAACGAAAACATAAAAAAACTAAACCCAAGAAAAGCACAATACAACATAAACCAAGCAGAAGCAAAACAAAAAAAGCAACAAGAAGACATCATACAAGAAAGCATGGACATTACACAAGGAAAATTAGTAATTGGTATGGATTTACTAGAAACAGAAGAACAAGCTAAATTTGTAGCTTCTGTATACAATGCCATTCTAGGAGGGACAGCCAACTCAAAACTATTCCAAAATGTAAGAGAAAAAGAAAGTCTAGCCTACACAGCAGGTTCAAGCTATATTAGACCCAAAAACAATATCCTAATCAAATGCGGAATTGAAATAGAAAACTACGAAAAAGCAGTCAAAATTATAAAACAACAAATTGAAGACATGAAAACAGGAAACTTCTCAGACGAAGACTTACAAAATGCAAAAACCAGTATCATATCAAGCGTCAAATTCATTCCAGATGAACAAGATACTGCATTAAGTTACCACTTTGGGCAAGAACTAGCCAATACCCATTTAAGCATAGACGAATACATCAAACAAATCGAAACCGTAACCAAAGAAGAAATACAAAAATTAGCCAACCAAATAGAAATCAACACAATCTATTTCTTGAAAAATTAAGGAGGAAAAAGCAACATGCAAATCATAGAAAATTTAAAAGTAAAAGAAAAAGTATATATAGAAAAATTAGAAAATGGATTAACCGTTCTAATCATTCCCAAAAACAATACAGCCAAAAAATATATGATATGGGGAACCAACTTTGGTTCCATTGACAACAACTTTGTTGCACCACAAGATGAAAAAGCAACCCAAATACCAGATGGAGTAGCTCATTTTTTAGAGCACAAAATGTTTGAACAAGAAAATGGGACCAATAGTTTAGATGTGTTATCTGCATTAGGTGTAGATGCCAATGCTTATACCACAACCGACCATACCGCCTATCTATTTGAAACAACAGACAACTTTAAGCCAGCTTTAGAAGAATTAATGAACTATGTACAAAATCCATACTTCACAGACGAAAATGTAGAAAAAGAAAAAGGGATTATTTCTCAAGAAATCAAAATGTATGATGACCAACCAGGTTGGCAAGTGTATATGAATGCTCTAAAACTAATGTATCATGACAATCCTATTAACATAGACATAGCAGGAAGTGTAGAATCCATTACCCAAATTGATAAAGAAACCCTATACAAATCCTACAACACCTTTTATCATCCATCTAACATGGCATTAATTGTATGTGGGGACTTTCAACCAGAAGAAATTTTACAAACCATAAAAGACAACCTAAAAAAAGACGTAAAAAAACAAGGAGAAATTAAAAGAAATTATCCAACAGAACCAGAAAGTATTGTAGCACCAGAAAAAACAGTAACAATGGAAGTAAACATGCCAATGTTTACCATTGGATTAAAAGCAAAACCAGAGCAAGAAAAAATAGTCGCAAAGCACATTGCAGTAGAAATCATTTTGTATATGTTATTAGGAAAAAGTTCCTATGCATATCAAAAACTATACGAAGCAGGAGACATCATTAGCCAACCACAGCTAGAATACGAAAACGCAAAACAATATTCCCATATATTAATATCAGGGCAATCCAAAAATCCACAAAATGTGGTAAAAATGTTAAAAGAACAAATCCAAAAATATCTAAAAAGTGGATTAGATGAGAAACATTTTACAAGAATTAAGAAAAAGATATATGGAGACTATGTATCTGAATTTAATGAAGTAGGGAGCATTGCAAGAATGTTCTTAGCAGACTACTTCAAAGGAATCAACAGTTTTGATTATTTAGAAGAATATGAACAAGTAACGCTAGAATATGCAAATCAAATCTTAAAGGAAATATTTGATTTAGAAAAAATGGTGGTGTCAATTGTAAAAGGATGAAAACAGTAACTTTTCCAATCTTAAATTTAAAATTAAATATAAATCCTGTGGCAATCAAAATATTGGGAATCGAAATATACTGGTATGGAATTATAATTGTAGCAAGTATCCTACTTGCTCTTTTTTTATCCAAAAAGGAAAATGGCAAATTTAACATTAAGCATGAGCAAATCTTAAACTTAAGTATGTTAGTAATTCCAATTGCCTTTGTTGGAGCTAGGATTTATTACGTTCTCTTTAATTTAAAAGAATATACAAACCTATGGGAGATACTAAACATAAAAGATGGTGGAATCGCTATTTATGGAGGTATTTTGGCAGGAATGGTAGCACTTTACTTTTATTGCAAAAAACACAAAATCAATCCACTTGATGTATTAGACTATTTGGCACCCTACTTAAGTTTAGGGCAGGCCATTGGAAGATGGGGCAATTTTATCAATGTAGAGGCATATGGCATCCCAACCAATCTGCCATGGAAAATGGGAATACAAGAACAAGGTATGACACAATATGTACATCCCACCTTTCTATATGAATCCATTGGGACCTTTTTGCTATTTCTTGTTCTACAAAAAATCTCAAAAAATAGAAAATTCAAAGGAGAAATAACATATCTCTACTTCATTGGTTATTCTTTGCTACGATTTTTAATAGAGCCGTTAAGAGCAGACAGTTTGTTGTTAAAAAATTACAAAATATCACAGCTTGTTTCGGCAGTTTTATTTGTTGGATTTTGTACAATAATGTTTAAAAAGACAAAAAAACAAAACAAAATCACAAAATAAATAAGAAAATCTAAAAAGAAGTCGTACGAAAAATAGCAGAATTTCACCATTTTTATTGACTACGATGTAAAAATATGGTATTTTTAATATATACAAAAGAGAAAAAATCTAAAAAGGAGAGTGGTAAAATGTTAAAAGATTTGATTAGCCAAAAGCGAGACGAATTAAACAAAAGCATAGAAGATGGACAAGCCTATGACGTTACCTACCAAATTAGTGTGGAATTAGACGAATTAATTGCCCAATATTATAGAGAAGCCACGAAAAAACCGATAAAAGAGAAAAAAGAAACAAAGGAAAAAGAAACAAAATAAATCATACATAATAAAGACTGGTGCAAAACTGGTCTTTTTTTGTAAATAAATATATACAAAAATAAAAAAGTATGTTAAAAGTAGTATAGGTAAAGTTATTCGTAATATAAGAATTTGAAATAAAAGAAAAATTAAGTAGGAGGAAAATATTGAGAGACGTTAATAATAAAATGATGGAATTGGATTCGGATGGTATAAAGGATAAAATTTATATAATTAGAGGGCTAAAAGTGATGTTAGATAGTGATTTAGCAGAAATATATGGATATACAACAAAAGCTTTTAATCAACAAGTAAAAAATAATATCCAAAAATTTGAAGAAGATTTTTGCTTTCAACTAACGGATGATGAAATGTTAGAAATATCGAGGTCAAAAAATTTGACCTCGATACAAACAAAAGGGAAAAGAGGAGGAAGAACTTATAATCCATATGTTTTTACAGAACAAGGTATTTATATGTTAATGACAGTACTTAAAGGAGAATTAGCGGTTAAACAAAGTAAGGCTCTTATTAGAATATTTAAAGAAATGAAAGATTATTTAATTGAAACAGAAGGAATCATAGGACAAAAAGAAATGTTACGTCTTTCTATACAAACAATAGAAAATACACAGGCAATTAAAAAGATAGAAGAAGAGATGATGACTAAAAAAGATTTGATTAAAGTTATGAAAAATTTTATTAACAGTGATATAAGTAGAGAAATTTTAATTCTTAATGGGCAAACAGTAGAAGCAGATGTAGCTTATACTGAAATTTATAAGTTGGCCCAAAAGAGTATTTATATTATAGATAATTATATAGGATTAAAAACGTTAGTATTATTAAAAAATGTAGCAAAAGGAATTAAAATAAATATTTTTAGTGATAATATCGGAAATTATTTACATAGAGTAGAATATGAAGATTTTATAAAACAATATCCTAATATTAACATCTCTTTTAAGACAACTAATAAAATTTATCATGACAGGTATATCATAATAGACTACAAGTCAAAATCAGAACGAATTTATCATTGTGGGGCATCTTCTAAAGATGCAGGAAAACGAATTACCACAATAGCAGAGGTAAGAGATACAAAAATGTATTATCCAATGATTGATATATTACTTACAAACCAAGAAATGATTTTAATTTAAAACGGTATATTTTTGATTCGATATTATTTATAAAGATATTAGTCAATATGTCGAATTTTTTGAAAAAATATATACAAAAATAAAAAAATATGTTAAACTAAAAAATAGGGGATACAACGAACAAAGGATGTGATAAAATGAAATTACAAAAAAGCACAAAAATAGCAATTATATTAGTAATAGCAATAATGGCGATTATGTTATTTGCTACATTAGTAGAAGCAGCACCTATTACTGACCCAATTGAAAATCCAGGTTCCTATAACCCAACCCAATCAAATGTAGAAACTACCAAAGTAGCCAAAATAGGTGGAATCATTGTAGGAATCATTAGAACAGTAGGAACAGTAGCGTCCATTATTATGCTAATTATATTAGGATTAAAATATATGACAGGTTCAACACAAGATAAAGCAAAATACAAAGAATCTATGATACCCTATATCGTAGGAATGGTTATGCTAGTAGCGGTTGTAAATATATTAGGAATACTATATAATATATTTTCTGGTGTTACATTTTAGTAAAAATGATAGAGAAACAATCAAAAGAAGGTGATGTATATGAAAAAAATAAGTAAAATATTAGGTATTATAATAATTATGGTATTTGTGATAAACATATTTTGCATACCAGCCAGTTTGGCAGTAAAAAAGATTCCTGATGCACCAGAAGACTTACAAGATACAAAAGGAAATTTATTGACTTGGCAAGAAGTGGCAGTTTCAACCAAAAATCCACGGAGAAAGATTTTCACAAGTTGTAAGTGTCAAAGAATATGAAGAAAAAGTAAAAGAAATAGAAGCAAAAGGATTAAATGCAGAAGAAAAAGCAAAAGAATTAGAAGAAGCAAAATCGGATAGGGACTACAATATATACAAAGAAATGCAAGCATTATATAACATATTGGTAGCAAATGTAAAGGAAAAAGATGTTAAAAAATTTGAACAAAATGCAGTAGATTTATATATAACTTGTCTAAAACAATTTGTTAAAAATCCAACATTACACGATGATGAAAATGTAGATGATGTAGCATATATGGATGTGGAGGCACAAGAAAGGTTAGACTTTATTAAAGAAAATTTTGTATTAACAGATGACCAAAATAATAGTATAGAAGATACTAGAAATGAAGTAGGAAACCATTTGAATTCAGCACAAAACAATATATCAAGTGATATTGTGGCACCTACCCCAACCCCAAGACAACCAACTACAGGTAACAAGGTAAGAAACGAAGTAGCAATCTATCAACCAGACGAAAAAACATCTCCAGACGAAATCATTGATGAAGGAAGTTCTTTTATTCAAGCAGGAAAAGATAATCAGGGGGCAATTACAGTAGATGGAGAAAAACTACAACAAGGTTCTAACATGCTATATAACATAGCATTTGCAGTAGGAATTGTGGTAGCAGTAGGAATTGGAAGCTATTTAGGCATCAAATTCATGATGGGTGGAGCAGAAGAAAAAGCAAGCATAAAAGAAACCCTAATTCCATACTTTGTGGGAGTTATCATCATGTTTTCATCATTTACCATATGGAAATTAGTATTAGTTTTACTACAAAGTATAGACAATATTTAAAAATAGTGATATAATATATAAGAAGTATTGTTTTTCATATTTTCTCATACAAAACATGAGAGTAAATATTAAATATATATATTAATAAAAGGAGGAAAAAATATGACAAAAGCAAGAGCAAACAAAATTATAGTAGCAATTTGTATATTACTTTTAGTTGTATCAGTAGCAGTAAGTTCTTATGCAGCCCCATTAAAACCAAATGAGATAGAAGCACCAAATGGTTCTATATCAGGACAAGATGATATTAAAAAGATTGGTGGGCAATTACTAGGAATATTCCAAACGGTAGGAGCCGTAGTAGCAGTTATCATATTATTGGTATTAGGTATCAAATACATGATGGGAAGTGCAGAAGAAAAGGCAGATTACAAAAAATCTATGATACCATATGTAATAGGAGCCATTGTTATCTTTGGAGCACCTGCAATTGCTAACATGGTTTACGAATTAGCAAGCGGAATTACAGGAGAAAGATAATACATATCATAAACATAAGATACTAGGGATTGAAGGATTCCTAGTATTTTTCTTTCTACTTAACAGTATACATAACGATAAAATGGTAAACTAACATAACTTCCCAATATTTCAGCAATATTACAGTTATATTAAAATTATATTATTTTACGATAAAATCTTACATTTTCCTTCAAGATTTGTTATAATATCAATAGTATGATAAAAAAACGAAGGAGGAGAATATGGGACCATATAACATACCCAGAGATGTAAAAGACGAGGGAAGGATATTATTTATATTTACAGGAAAATCCATGATTACTACAACCGCTGGATTAGTCATAGGAATATTATTCTATGCCATCTTTGCAAGTTTTGGAGCAGGATTACTTGGAATTATCATAGCAGCGGTATTAGCAGGGATTGGATTTGGAATTGGAACCTTTAAAATGCCAGAATCTTCAGCCTTTGAGATGACTAGAAAAACAGGTGGAGAAAATATAGATGATGTAATTATGAGAGCAATCAAATTTAAGATGCGTAAAGATAAAATATATGTATATGATGAGGAGGAAACCAAAGATGAGTAATATAGACCCACAACAATTAACCAGTATATTGCTAGTTGTAGTAGCAATCATGATATTAATCTTAATTGTATTAGCAGCAGTTTATTTCATGTTAAAACTAAAAGGGCGCAAAAACAAAAAAGAAGAACAAATACAAGTAAAGGAAAAAACAGAAACTACAAAAACCAAAGTAGCCAAAGAATATAGCAAAGAATCCATCTTTAAATTTATGGAATTTGATAAAATCGAAGACAACATGATAGTACAAAAAAATGGTGGTAGGTACTTAATGGCAGTAGAATGCCAAGGAATCAACTATGACCTAATGTCAAATGCAGAAAAAATAAGTGTAGAAGAAGGTTTCTTACAATTCTTAAACACCCTAAGACATCCCATTCAAATATACATACAAACCAGAACCGTTAACTTAAGCGATAGTATCAATATGTATGAAAAAAAGGTTAGTGACATCAAAGCCAAACTAGATAGTATGAAAGATAGTTATATGCAAAAACAAGAAATTGGTGGTTATGCACCAGAACAAATGCAAAAAGAACTATACGAAATAACCAAACAAACCAATCTATATGAATATGCAAAAGACGTTATGAAAGACACTGAAAGAATGAGTTTAAACAAAAACGTACTAAACAAAAAATACTATATCATCATACCATGTTATCCAGCAGACTTACAAACAGGAAACTTTGATAAAGAAGAATTAAAAAACTTAGCCTTTTCAGAACTATATACCAAAGCACAATCCATCATTCGAACCTTAGCAACTTGTGAAGTATCAGGAAAAATCATGAATTCCAATGGATTAATAGACTTACTATATGTAGCATATAACAGAGATGAGTCAGAAACCTATGGAGTAGAAAAAGCAACTAGAGCAGGATATTATGAACTATACACCACAGCACCAGATGTACTAGACAAAAAAATGAAAGAACTAAATAGAAGAGTAGAGCAAGAAGCTTTGCAACTAGCAAACGAAAAAGTAATTCAAGCAAGAAGCCAAAAAGAAGAAGAAATCATGCAAATGGAAGAAAGTTTTGAAGACTTAATTGCAGAAAGAGCAAAAATTATATTAGAAGAAAATCAACAATACATTGGAAAGAAAACCGCTAAAAAAGCAAAAGAATTATTAGAACAAGATACAAAAGAAGGAGGTAAAAAAGATGCAAAAAAAGAAACAACAACTACAAGAAGAAAGAGAACAACAAGCACAAAATAACAACCAAGAATATCAAATCTTAAGAAAAAAGACAGTAAAAGAACTAATTGCACCATCTGGAATTGATGCGTCTAACATAGACCACTTAGAAATCATATCAAACACCAAAAGATATGCAAGAAGTTTCTTTGTATCTAGCTTACCAAGAATGGCAATGTTTCCAGAGTTATTTCGAGACATGTACTTATTTGGGGACATTAATACATCCATTTATATTAGCCCAGTAGCAGAAGAAAAATCACAAAGAGAATTAAACAAAGTAATCAACCAATTAGAAACCGAAAGAATTGTAGCAGCTGATAGAGGAAACATCAATAGGCAAAGTACAGTAGGGCAAAAAAGATACGAGGCAGAGCAACTAAGAGACGAAATTGCAGCAGGATTTAACAAACTATTTGAAGCATCTATTGTTTCAACCCTATTTGCATATACTTTGGAAGACTTAGATAAATTTACCAAACTATTATCAACCGAAATGTCAAAATCTCTAGTAGGTGTAAAAAGTGCATGGGCAATCCAAGAAGATGCCTTCAAATCAAACTTACCATTAATGGAAAACAAAATGAAAAAAGTACATACTTTTGACAGACGTTCTATGGGAACCGTATTTCCATTTACCACATCAGAAGTAGGGCATGCATCAGGGGTACCATTAGGATTTAACAAGCAAACGGGAGTACCAATCCTATTTGATAACTTCCACCATTCTTTAACCAACTACAATATGGTTATCTTTGCAAAATCTGGTGCTGGAAAATCTGTTACCATGAAAACCCTAATATCAAGGTCATCTGTCTTAATGGATATCGAGAGTTTAGCACTAGATGCCGAAGGCGAATACGCGATTGTTGCCGAAGCCCTAGGAGGAATTAATGTTGTATTAAGTCCAAACTCAAAAACCATTATCAACCTATTTGACATAGAACCAGAAATTATAAAAGACGAAATCACAGGAAAAGAAAGAGTAGTGGTAAACGTCGAAAACAAAGTAGAAGACGTAACACAAGCATTACTTACCATGGCAAGAGGAAGTACAAGAAGTGATGAAGTAAACGAATTAACCAAACAAATCATAGCAGAATCTGTAGCAGAAGAATATGCTAGCTTAAGAATCACATCAGACCCAGGAAGCCTATATGAAACTGCAGTAGACAGAGTAAGAAGAGACATGTTAGCAAAACAAAAAAAGGCAATGCCAACCATAGGAAGTTGGTATCAAAGAATCTTAAAAAAAGCACAAGAAAATACAAATGCAGATTATCAATTCCATTATAGCTACTTATCAAAAGTTATGAAACAATACATAAGAGAGTATGATGGACAAATGGCATATTTTGATGGACAATCAACCTTCGAATTATTAGAAGGAGCACCATTTATTAACTTAGACATTTCACAACTAGAAGAAAGATTTGCAAGACCACTTGCACAACAAATCTTACTATCTTGGATTTGGGAAAAATATGTTAAGAAAAACAGTGAAGACAGAACAAAAGCAAG
>CAOJXM010000007.1 GCA_948465625.1 uncultured Clostridium sp.
GAATGTAATGTTATGAACGCAAAGCCCTCTTTCATCAATATCAGAATAAGAATAAGGCTGTGTGTTAATAAATCCTTCTCGTTCGACATAATCCAAAAGCTTCTGCCGAATATCATCAGAGCCTTCTGTGTAAGGATAACGATACATTAAATCGTGTTCCAAAGAATGCTTCATTGCTTTGATAGCTGGTGGAAAAGGGGGAAACATTACAGGATTTCCAGAACTCAAGTCAGTATCTGGCATACTAACAATGTTTTCATCTCGAACCTCGTAGCCATAAAAGTCAATGGCATTAGCAATTGCCTGTACCGTTGGATTAAATTGTTCACCATCTAATCTTGAACCGATATTGGGAAGACCAAACCGCCTTTCTTTTAGATGTGGTCGCTCTCTTAGCAAGCGAACAATGGCACTTGATTTCGTAAGCATATTTTACCTCCTATTGTTAATTTGCATAACATTATATCATAAAAATGGTTAAAAGTAAATTGGTTGCATAAGTAAAGTATGCAGAATTAAATTTGACATTATGTAGAAAAAGAGATATAATATAAGTGTTTCAAAAATACATAATACATTTAAGGAGACATTATATGACAAGAGAAGAGTTGTTCGAAGAGTTAGTGGCTGTGTTTCAAAGGGCAAATAAGTTGATGGCTCTAATTATGTCCGAAGACCCCACAAATGATGTCACAGAAATTACCAAAAGCGTTAAGCTGGAAGAAATTGTTACCAAATATCTGAAAGATATGGGAATACCTGCTAAGTTAAAAGGATATTCCTATATAAGAACTGCTATTATGATGACAATTCAAAATCCAGAGCTGGTTAGTGCGGTTACGAAGAGATTGTATCCAGAAATTGCAGTACAGTATAAAACCGCTTCTAACCGTGTAGAACGAGCTATTCGGCATGCTATTGAAGTGACATTTCAAAGGGGAAATTCTGAATTTCTCTACGGCATCTTTGGCAATACTATATCTGACGTAAAGGGCAAACCAACAAACTCAGAATTTATAGCATTGCTTGCAGATGAAATTCGTTTGGAAATGAAAAAGAATAACTTATTTACTGTATAGAGTATTACTCATTCGGTAGAATATTGTCAAGGAAAGACGTTATCAGTAATGGATAACGTCTTTTCTACACAACAAAAAACTTTACAATATAAATCAAGGTCGTATTGCTTTAAAACTAGCAAAAATCAAGCAATGTTAACTTTAGTTGACAAAGTTCCAACTAAAGTTGGTAGCATGCAACAAAAAGAAAAGATATAATAAAATGCGAGAAAGGGGGAAAGGAAATGACATTAGGAGAAAGACTATTACAATATCGAACAAATTTAAAAATATCACAAGATGCCTTAGCAGAAAAAGTTGGAGTAACAAGGCAAACTGTTTCAAAGTGGGAAACCGACCAAAGCACACCTGAGTTTAATAAAATTCTACCACTTTGTGAAATTTTTGGTATTACACCAAACGAATTAATAAAAGGAGAAAAGGAAGAAATAGTAGAGCAAAAGGAAAAGATAGAGCAAGAACAAATAGAACAGGAAATAATCAAAAGAAATAAGAAAAAGGCAACTATTGTTAGTATTAGTGTGTTCTTGTATATTATAAGTGTTTTTGTGGTAGCGTATATGGAAGAAACGTTACAATATGATGATGGAAAAACAGTCCTATTTTTAGGTGGAATTTGGGCAGTTGCTACTGTTTTACTTATCCATTTCTTTATTGCTAATCCAAAAGGAAAGTTAAGCAAGAAGCAAGAACAAATTATAAAAGAAGAAAAGAAAGTAAATAAGAAAGTAGAAAAATATGTATTACAATTAATTACACTAATCTTTCTATTAATCTACTTAAGTGTAAGCTTTGTAACTATGGCATGGCATATTACTTGGATTTTATGGATTGTTTATGGAATAGTAGAGGCAATTGTAAAAATTATATTTAATCTAAAAAATGAGGAGGAAAAGAAACATGTGGAATAAAGCAGGAAAAATTACAGCCATTATCTTACTTATCATTGTAGCTATGATGTTATTAAGTGCTATGGTAATTGCTATTGTAAATAAAGATAAAAACTTTAAAATTGTCCTATTTGGAATAGGAAACAGAACAAAAATGTTATCACAAAACGAATATAGCATAAGTGAAATTAGTAAAATAGAAATAAATGAGAATTCTGGAAAAGTAAGATTAATAGAAGGCGAATCAGATAAAGTAAAAGTAACCGTATATGGTTTAGAAGATGAGATATATAATGTTAATGTAACAGGAAACAAGTTACAAGTTCAAAAAGAAAGTAACACTTTTTATTTAATTTCTCTATTTTGTTTTGTAAGGCAAGAGGTTGAGATACAAATACCAAAAAATTATCAAGGAGATATTGCTATTAAATTGGCAAGTGGAGCGGTAGAAATGATAGATTTAGAACAAGCCAATGTACAAATCGAAAGTCATTCTGGTAGTGTAAGATGTGGCAATATGAACAATGGCAAAATACAAACTACCTCAGGAAGTGTAACGATTGGAAATGCAAATGAAATAAGTGTAGAGGTTCACTCACGGAAGTATTCGATGTGGAAATGCCTTAAAGCGGTAGGTTTAAAGCAACTTCTGGTAGTATAAAAGTTGGAAATATGAAGGAAGCTAATTTAGAAGCAAAATCTGGTAGAATTGAAATAGGAAATATAGACGAGGTAGAAATGAGGGCAACCTCAGGAAGTATAAAAGCAAAAGAAGTAGGAAGTATTGTTGCCAATGTAACCTCAGGTTCAATTAAAATTAACAAAATTAAACAATCTTGTAACTTATCTAGTAACTCTGGTAGTGTAAGAATAGAAGAATGTAATTTAACACAGAATTCAGAAATCAATGTAAAATCAGGTTCAGTAAACATTGGAAAAATAAACGATGTTTTTGTAAATGCTACTGCGAAATCTGGTATTGTAAGAGTAAGAAACAATAATAATCGAAAAACAGAAGTAGAATTAAAAATACAAACTACTTCTGGTTCGATAAAAGTAGAAAAGTAAACAAAAAAACAAAATTTAAAAACATATCTTTACAGACGAACTTTCATTTGATATAATTAATAACTGTAAAAATGTAATAAAGATGAGAGGTGAAACAAAATGAGATATCATTACCTTCGTTTTGACATTTGGCTTTGTTTACTAATTAGTGTTTTACTTAGTTTTGTTCCCGTAAAAATAATGGAAGGCATTTTACCCAAAGCCAATGAGTCATATGAGGAGGAGCACACAGTAGCAGAAGGACAAATTGGTGGAACAGCAGACGAAACAGTCTATCGTGCACAAAATGTAGAAGATTTACTATCACATGATACCTTTACGGTAATTTCGCCAGGAATTGAATATCGTAATCGAGGTGGAGGATACTATGATGGGTATTATATGCATTCCTTAACATTACCATCAGGTGAAAGAGTAGCAGCACGTATTAATGAAGATGCGGTGCAACGTCCAGAAGAAAGTATTTATAGAGGAGATACTACTTTACCAGTAGGTCGCATTGTGTATGAGGATTTAACACAAAATCCAACATTTATTCATCAAATTGAGTATACAGAACCACTAACACGTAAAGACTTTTATGTTGATATGTTAGGAGGAGCAGCAAAATTGAGCAAAGAAGATTATACACAGATGCCGATTATGCTAGCACAAATTATAACTGTTGTGATTGCTTTTCCAATTCTTCATGCTATTGGTGCAAAAATAGGAATTTTTCCATATTTTATTGGACCAAAGAAAAAGCAAGAATCAGAATGGAAATAAAATATTATAAAATGAAAGGGTGTTTTTTAATGGAAGAAACAAATCAAGAAAATAAAAAAATTAAAAAAATAGATATGCTATATCTTTTAGGCTATATCTTCATACCAATCGTAGTATGTGTGGCATGTTTTGAATTAAGTGCCTTATTTTTCCCAAAAGGAAATATGGCGGTTGTTTTACTAATGGGGCCAAGTATTCTATCTTTTGTATGGTGGTGCTTTGGAGGAACGTTACTTTTTAAACAAAAACAAAAAAAGTTTTTTAAGGAATTAGACGAAAAGAAATTTGAACGTAATCATACTTTTTATGGTCGTGGTTCAACAGTAGTAGTAGATGCTGTTAATGGAAGTGTTGCTATTTTGTTCTTTTGGAATCCATTTGAGAATTTTGTACTACCAGCTAGTCGTGTTAGCAAAGCATGGGTAGATGACGGAAAAGGTGGAGCAGGATTTTTAGAGGGAAGTAGTAGAGTAAGTTTCCTTTTCACAATCGATGACATTACCATTCGAGTAAATACCTTTACCTCAAACCAACGTTGGAGAATGGATAGCGAATACATATTAACAGGAATTTCAAAAGCAGATATGATGGTAGAAGTAATAGAAGCAGCAAAAAGTACAGCAGGAGTAAAATAAGATGGGATTTTTAAAAAAAGTAAAAGCAATGTTTCATGATGATTGGTGTAAAAATTGCCAAACACAAATGGAAGAAACCAAACGTCAATTATATAGATTACCTATGATAGTTGGAAATTATCAATCACATAGTAAGGCTGACTATTATATCAAAAATCTAGTAAAAGTAAATTGCAAAGCAGATATTCCATCTGGTATGTATGCCTGTGGTGTAGTTGCTTATCATTGTACAGATTGTGGGCATAATATAGTAAAATTATCTATCTTTTTACCAGTACGTGAACAAGAAAAATACGAAGATGTGATTATATTTGAAAAGGGAGAATTAGACGAATTTTTAAAAAGATAAAAAGAATTAAGAGGTGTTCTTATTTAATAAGATTCCCTCTTAATTTTACTTTATTTATGATGTTCCATATAATCTTCAAAATCAGGTTTTGATAGTGGTTTCGAATAATAGTAACCTTGTACAATATTACAATTTAAGTTCTTTACATAGTCTAGTTGCTCTTTTGTTTCAACCCCTTCTACAATGGTTTTAACCCCTAATTGTTTAGCAAGGAAAGCAATATAGTTAATAATATTATCATTACTATTTAAGTTGGCTTTATCCACAAAAACCTTGTCAATTTTAATAATATCAATTGGCATATTTTGTAACATACTAAGAGAAGAATAGCCAGTACCGAAATCGTCAATCGATATAACAAAACCTTTTTTCTTTATGGTATTTAAAATAGATAAGATGTCTGTGCCTTGTTCTGCTGTTGCACTTTCGGTAATTTCTAAATCAATGCTGTTAGGTTCTAATCCATACTTTTTGCAAATCTTTACATATTCGTCAATAAAGTGTTCATTTACAAAATTTTCTTTTGATACATTAATGGAAACAGTTGGTACAAAATCGTAATTTTTTCTCCAGGTAGCTAAATCTTGACAAACTTGCTCAAAAATGTATAAATCTAATTTACGAATGAATTTGTTCTTCTCAAATAAAGGAATAAATTTATCAGGTGGAATCATCTCTCCATCTTTATACCAACGTACTAAAGCTTCTGCACCAACTAATTTATCATTATTGGCACGGATTTTTGGTTGATACACAATTTTAAATTCCTTATTTTTTAAAGCACTTTCCATACAAGCTTCAATTTGTTGTTCTTCCATTAATTTATGTTCTAATACATCATCAAAAATATAGTAATAGGTATCATATAGACCTTTTATTTTAGAACGAGCCATAAAAGATTTATCTAATAATTTATTAATATCAGTATCATTTTGTTTTAGTCTATAAACTCCCATTGATAAATTAATTGGAACATCTATGTTGTTTATTTTTAAAATCGAAGCATGTTTATATAATTTATCTAATAAAGTTTCGATTTTTTTCTCATAACTAAAAATCGTTGCAAATACATCATTAGAAATTCTACAAGTAATATTATCACTTGGTAGATGTTCTAATAGTTTTTCGCCAAGTGCTTTTAGAATTTCATTACAAAATTCATAACCATAAATGTTGTTTAAAGCTTTAAATTTATTAATATCAAAAGTAAGAATATAAGCATTTTTAAAGCCATTTTTTAGGTAGTTTGAGCCATTTTCTCTAAAATAGGTTTCATTACCAAGTCGTGTTACAGGGTCAATGTAAGCAACTTGATATAGATTATGGTTCTTCTTTTGGTTTTCTATATCAATATAGATAGTAGTACCAATTACAGTAAGGTTAATTAAAAAGCATACACCAAAAGAAATAGATAAAAACATAAGAAGTTCTTTGGCAATTGTAGTATCTGGTGCTAATGTTACAACATACCAATCATTTACATTCACCTTTTCATAGTGGATGAAATGAGTACTTCTATCTAATTTTACATCAAAAGTACCAACTTGTAAGTTCTTAATATTTTGAGCCATCACATCAAATTTGTTTACATCTTCTTCATGAGTTAGATAGTGTTCTTTCATATAGTCAAAGAAGTTAACATTATTTTCTTTTATTTCATCAAAAGAATCAATTAAGATAGAACCATTGTTATTAATTAAATAAGTACCACCTTTACCATTAAATAAACGTCTTAATAAGATTTCTTTGTAATCTTCTGTATTAATAGTAGCAAATAACACTAATTCTTCACCATTTAAGCGAAAAACTTTAGAATAGATATTTACTTGGTTGTTAGAAACAGTACTTGGCCTATTTTCAGATAGATAAACATCATCTGTACTATTAAAAAATTCCTGGATATTAGCATAATTTTGAACAATATGACCATCACTGGTGGTACCATTACCATTTTTGTCTAAAATAACAAGTCTAGTAATATTATAATCTTCTAAATCACCTTCAAAACGTTCAAAGATTTCTTGTGGTGTTTTAAAATAGCCATGACCAATAGAGTCCACCATAATTTCTACAAATTTTTTATGGTCGGTTATGGCCAAATTTAATTGAGCAGCAGTTTGCTCACTTAGTTCTGTTATGTTGTTATAAATATTGTGATAGGTTAAATCCTTAATATAAGTAATGTAGAAGAAAGATAGAATCAGTACCACAACAAAAATAGAAAGAACCCACTTAATATTTAATTTGTAGTGGTGGGCTTCGATATATCGACTTAAGTTTTTATCTTTATTTTTCCCTTTCATAAATCACCTCAAAAATTGTCTATATTTGTAAATGATTATAACATACTTTTCCAGAAAAGGAAGTATTTTTATAAATTTTTTTAAAAATCCTCCTATTTTAAAAAAATTGTGTTATACTATTAAAATAAAAAAGGGGAAGAATGATGAGTGAGAAAGACAAAATGTTATTAGGAGAAATTTATAATGCAAATTATGATAAAGAGTTGATAAAGGAAAGAGAAAAAGCTAAAGATTTGTGTTATGAATACAATGTAATAAAACCTTCTAATCTAAAGAAAAGACAAGAAATGATGAAGAAAATATTAGGAAGTACAAAGGAGCAGTTCCTAATTGAACAGCCATTTATGTGTGATTATGGGTATAATATAAAAATTGGAGAAAATTTTTATGCCAATCACAACTTAGTGATATTAGATGCTAATTTTGTTGAATTTGGTGATAATGTGTTTATTGCACCCAATTGTGGGTTCTATACAGCAGGACATCCAATTGATGTACAAAGAAGAAATCAAGGTTTGGAATATGCCAAATCAATCAAAGTAGGAAATAATGTATGGATTGGTGGAAATGTAGTAGTATTACCAGGAGTAACAATAGGAGATAATACAGTGATACGGAGCAGGAAGTGTAGTAAATAAAGATGTTCCAGCAAATAGTGTAGCAGTAGGAAATCCATGTAGAGTGATTAGAAAAATAGAAGACAAAGGAGGAAGCAAAAAATGATAGTATCCATTATGTTAATTGCAATAGGATTTGTTTTATTAATCAAAGGAGCCGATTTTTTAGTAGATGGTTCTAGTAACATTGCTAAAAAATTTCATATTCCAGAAATTATTATAGGATTAACCATTGTATCAATTGGTACTTCTATGCCAGAACTATTTGTTAGTATCACTTCAGCACTAGAAGGACATTCGGATATGGCAATGGGCAATGTAATAGGAAGCAATGTATGTAATTTGTTACTTATTTTAGGTTTATCCACTGTAATTCATCCAGTAAAGTTTCAAAGAGAAACTAGACTAATAGAAATTCCCATGTGCTTAGCATTAACCATTATTTTTATGATACTTTGTAATACCAATACAGGCATTACAAGAGGAGAAGCAGGTGTACTAATAGGACTTTTTATTTTATTTATTCTATATACGATTGTTATGGGAATAAAAGGAGAAAAGTTTGATGGTCAAGATAATGACCAAAACAAGGAAGCAAGTACCAATGTATCGATGTTAAAAAGTATTTTATATGTTGTGTTAGGAATCGTTGGGTTAAAAATAGGAGGAGATTTAACAGTAGAACATAGTGTTAAAATAGCACAACAATTTCAAATTAGTGAGCAAATTATTAGTTTAACGATATTGGCGGTTGGGACAAGTCTACCAGAGTTAGTAACCAGTGTTACCGCTGCAAGAAAGGGGAACAGTGATATTGCCATTGGAAATATTATTGGTTCTAACATTTTTAATATGTTACTAATTATTGGAGTAACAGCACTCATCAAACCAATTACTTATAATGTTGTTTACAATGTACAACTAATTATTCTTGTGGTAGCCACTTTGTTATTGTCTTTCTTTCCGATTATACCACCTAAAAATGAAATGAATCGACCAAATGGATTGGTGTATCTGGCTTTTTATGTGATTTATTTAATGATTTTATTTCAAATTTAAAAAAGCAAGTAGTCTTTAATAAAAGGCTATTTGCTTTTTTTAGAAGTTATATTTTCAACATAAATCTTATAACTACAAGAAAGTAAAACCGATTTTAATAAATACAAATTATCGCTACTAGAGTGCTTGTCTATAAAATCTTTTCTGTTATAAGTACAAAGTAATGCTTCTTCAAATAATTTACAGAAATTGTTATAGGCAAGTTGCACATTGGAATCAGTAAGAGCAATGTCAATTAATTTCTTAATATCGTGCATACTATAAACTTGTTTTAACACACAAATTACAAATAATTTAGCAAGTTGAATTTTAGCGTATTGCTTTTTTACAGGTGGGTCAATTAAATTGTTTTTTACATAATTATTAATCATGGTTTTGGTAAGAAGTTCATTTTCTCCTTTTGGTTGGTTTGAACAAAAAAAGATATAAGGAGATAAACAAGAGTTAACAAAAGTAACAACTTGGTCTAAATACAAGTCGATACTTGGCAATTCTTTCCACCTTGGGATATGAAAATTTTCAAGTGAAATACTATTTTTACTATCCATTACAATCGCTCCTTTTTCTCTATCTTACCATTTTTCGAACAGCTAGTCAACTGTATTGACATAGTAATATGAAAATGATAATCTAGTATAACAAACTAGATAAGGAGGTTTGATAAAATGAAAGGGATTAAAGTAGGAGAAAAACAATCCCAATATCCAATTATGCAAGGAGGCATGGGAGTAGGTGTTTCGATGCATAATTTAGCGGGAAATGTTAGCAAAGAAGGTGGAATTGGACTAATTTCTACGGCAGATATTGGTTATCAAGAAGAGGATTTTCATACCAATCCATTACAAGCTAATTTAAGAGCAATTGGAAAAGAAATAAAAAAAGCAAGAGAAATAGCAGGAGAAGATAAAATATTAGGAGTTAATATCATGGTAGCATTAAACCATTATAAAGAGATTGTAAAGGAGTGTGTAAAAAACAAAATTGACTTAATTGTTTCTGGAGCTGGGATTCCAAAAGAATTACCAGAATATGTACAAGGAACGTCTACTAAAATTGCACCAATCGTATCTTCGCTTAGGTGTTGTAAGCTAATTGTAAAACATTGGATTAAGAAATACAATTATGTTCCAGATATGATTGTAATAGAAGGACCAGAAGCAGGGGGACATTTAGGTTTTAAAGAAGAAGAACTAGAAGAAGAAAACAAGCCAAATTTAGAAGAAATCACAAAAGAAATCGTAGACTATATAGAGGAAGTAAAACAAGAACACCATAAGGAAATACCAGTCATTTCAGCAGGAGGAATTTGGGATAAAAACGATATAAAGAAATACTTACAATTAGGAGCAAGTGGAGTACAAATGGCAACTCGATTTGTAGCAACCTATGAATGCGATGCATCGAATGCTTTTAAACAAGCCTATGTTCAAGCCAAAAAAGAAGATGTACAAATTATACACAGTCCAGTTGGTATGCCAGGTAGAGCGGTATACAATTCGTTTGTTCAAAAACAGAAAGAGCAAAAAGCAAAAATAGAAAAGTGTTACCAATGCATTCGAACTTGTAATGTGGCAACAACGCCATATTGCATTACAAAGGCTTTAATCAATGCAGTAAAGGGAAACATGGAAAATGCCTTAATTTTTTGTGGAAGTAATGTAGATAAAGTAAAAGAAATAATCTCAGTGCATGATTTAATGCAAGAGTTGACTTGTTAATAAAAGGATAGCAAAAAATGCTATTCTTTTTTGTATATTTATGATAAAATAGCCACAAAGGGGAGAAGGAAAAGTGAAATTTAAATTAGGATTTGTACAACGTCGAATGAAGTTAGAAAAACAGAAAATAATAATGGGCTTAAGTGTAGCAATCATGGTAATACTCTTTTTTACCAGTATGACATTACTAAATTATACAGGCTATCTTTTTGGGTTAAAAGATTTAGATACAAACGAAAAAATCAATCGATTTTATCATTCTAAGCATTATTTAGCCAATCTACATTATGAACAAGTAGTAGACACTAAAAAATATGTTCAAGTAGAAACCACACAAAAAAAGGAATGGGTAATGGTAGGAGCACAAGGAGGTATGGTTGCTAATTTACCAGAAACCAAAACAACTAAAAATTATAGAGTATATTTATTAGAAAGCAAAGATAACATTGTAATTTTCTGTTGTAATCATAAAGAGGTAGATTTATCAAACAAAGTAGTAAAAGTAAGTAATCAATATAAAAAAGATAAAGTAAATGAAGAGATTATAAAGCAATTAGAAAAGGTAGATAAACCTGTTTACGTATTTTATTCTGTACCAGTTAGCAATATTTCCAACATTGTAGTAGAAATTGGTATCGTGCTAGTGTTATGGGTAATCTATTGGATGATTAGCCATGCCAAAATCTTGCAAAAAAATTCTATGTTAGGAAAAAGGATACAAGAATTTGGAAAAGATTATGAAACAGTAGTAAAAGAAATCAATGAGCAAGTAAAGGAGCCTATCTATCAAACAGGAAATGTAATAATAACAAAAGATTATGTTATATTGCTACAACAAAAAAATACAGATATTATACCAATTAAAAAAATAACATCAATTACAAGTAAACCAAGTGAAAAATATCCAGATGAAGTAATTCATATAGAATTAATAGAACAAGATAAAACCTATTGTTTTGATGTCTATGAAAAAGAAACAGAAATAAAAATAATAAATCATATACAAGGAGGAATATAATATGGGAGGGATTAGTGTACTTCTTTTAATGGGAATTATATCAACTATGTTTTATATTTTTATAGCAACCTTTTTACTACTAATAATCTATTTGTTAATAACCTATACTTTTGAGAGTTTTGCCTTAATGAGAATGAGTCAAAAGGTAGGTGAAAAATTGCCAATCTTAGCATGGATACCAGGTTATAATAAGTATCTATTAGGAAAACTTGCTGGTAGCAAAAGTTTTGGTATAGTTTTAGCAATTGTAAATCTTTTTACAATCGCAATGGGGTTATACTGCTACGTTGCAAAGACAAGCCAAATAGAGCATTTTGGAATATTTTTACTAAGTGTTGCTATTGGTTTTATATTAGATAACATAGTATCTCATAAGCTTTATAAAAAAGTAACGCAGAAATATGCAGATATTTTAACTGTTTTTAGTGTCTTGAGTTTAGGAATGTTAAGACCAGTATTTTTATTTGTCATTCGAAATAAGTAAAATTAATAAAAAAATGATTGACAAAAGACATATAAATCATATACAATCAAACAAAAGTTCTTAAAATTAAGGAGGTAGTATGAGAGAATTTAATGTTTTAGATACAAAGATTACTTATTTCAATATAAATGATGAAGATTATATATCATTAACAGATATGTTAAAGTCAAAGGATGGAGAGTTTTTTATTTCAGATTGGTTAAGAAATAGAAATACAATAGAATTTTTAGGCATTTGGGAAGAATTACACAATACAAATTTTAATTATGGCGAATTCGCCATAATTAAAAGTCAAGCTGGCCTAAATAGTTATAAAATAAGTGTTAAAGAATGGGTTAATAAAACAAATAGTATTGGAGTTGTGGCAAAAACAGGAAGATATGGGGGAACTTATGCACATAAAGATATTGCGTTTGAGTTTGGAATGTGGATTAGTCCAAAATTCAAACTATTATTAATTAAAGAGTTTGAAAGATTAAAGGCAGAAGAACAAAAGCAAGTGGGATGGAATGCTAAAAGAGAGCTTTCAAAAATAAACTATAAGATTCATACAGATGCAATAAGAAAAAATTTACTTCCAAAAAAATTAACAAAATATGAAACCAGTATGGTTTATGCAGAAGAAGCAGATGTGTTAAATATGGCAATATTTGGAATGACAGCTAAACAATGGAGAGAGAACAATCCAAATAAGCGAGGAAATGTCAGAGATTATGCTAATATAAATGAATTAATATGTTTAGCAAATTTAGAAAATATAAATTCCATTTATGTAAATGAAGGAATCAAACAATCTGATAGACTAATTAGATTAAATAAAATTGCTATTTCTCAAATGGAGATATTAACAGAAACCAACAAGAAAATACTCATTCAATAGAACAACCTTACACAAATGTAAGGTTACTTTTGTGGATTTATGGTATAATAAGGAAGGAGGGGAAGAAAATGCAAAAAATACTAATTGTAGAAGATGATGAAAAACTAAGAAGAGAACTAGAAATTTTTTTAAATAACAATGGATACCAAGCACAAACATTAGACACTTTTGAACACACCATACAAGACATTTTAGAACAACATCCAGACTTGCTATTATTAGATATAAATTTGCCAAATGCAGATGGAGAATATATTTGTAAAGAAATTAGAAAAATTTCATCTTTACCAATTATCATTATTACCAGTCGCGATAATGAATTAGATGAGTTATTAAGTATTAATTATGGAGCAGACCACTATATAACAAAGCCATTTAACATTCAAATTCTGCTTGCTAAAATTGGCTCCCTTCTTAGAAGGACAAGTATGAAAGTAGAATCCCAAGAAAAAATAGATTGCAAAGAATTTGTTTTCAATATTTCTAGAAGTACCATAGAAAAAGAGGGAAAGGAACTAGAATTAACCAAAAACGAATTTAAAATCCTAAAATATCTAGTGAAAAATAGAGAGAAAATAGTATCAAGAGAGGATA
>CAOJXM010000008.1 GCA_948465625.1 uncultured Clostridium sp.
GCATAATGGTCTGTTATTTTACTATCATTTACATACTTTGTCTTGATTAAATTAGTAGAATATTTTTCTTCTACCATCTTTTTTACATAGCCTTGTATTTCTTCATCTTGATAGTTTTTGGCAATCCCATTTAAGTTTTTGGCAATTTCTTTTGCCACTGCTGTGGATAGCACCCTTGCATCGGTTCTTGGATAAGTCACCAATTTTTTTTCATACAAATTTTGAATTACCTCTAGCGTCTCATCTGGCTTAATTTTAAATCTCTTCGTACACTCATTTTGAATTTCTGCTAAATTAAACAACAGGGGTGCATTTTCCTTTTGTTTGGCTTTTTTTACTTCGGTTATGGTAGCCTTTTTTCCTTTTAATGATAGGATAAATTCTTTTGCATCCTCTATTTTCTTAAATCCAGTCTCGTTGTATAGTTTTGGTGAATTGTTCCAATTAGACTCAGTGGTAACTTTCCATTCTGCTTTAAAGGAACTTCCTTCTTCTCCAAACTCTCCTACAATTTTATAGTATTTTGTTTTCACAAAATTTCGAATCTCTATTTCTCTTGACACAATCATTCCCAATACACAAGTCATAACACGTCCCACTGAAATAACAGCTCGGTCTTGTTGCATTTGGTTTGCCACTCTTTTTCCATAAATAAGGGAAAGTAATCTAGAAAAATTAATTCCAATCAAATAATCTTCTTTCGCTCTTAAATAGGCAGAATCCGATAAACTATCATATTCTGATAAATCCTTGGCCTCTTTAATTCCTCTTAAAATTTCTTCCTCTGTTTGAGAATCAATCCAAACTCTTTTCTTACTCTTCCCTTGTACTCCTATCATTTGGTCCACTAATCGATAAATATATTCTCCTTCTCTTCCTGAGTCAGTACACACATAAATAGTGTCAACTTCTTCTCTTTGCAAAAGTGATTTTATGGTATTAAATTGCTTTTGGACACTCGGAATTACCTCATATTTATACTCTTGTGGCATAAATGGCAAAGTATCTAATCGCCAAAACTTTAGCTTTTCATCATACACCTCTGGATAAGACATTGTAACAAGATGACCAACACACCAAGTTACAATCCATTCTTCTGACTCCAAATAGCCATCTTTTCTTGTTGTATTTATTTTTAACACTTTCGCAAACTCCATTGCCACAGATGGTTTTTCTGTAATAAGTATCTTTTTTGCCATATCTACCTTCCTTAATTTATAATCTTTTGCTTATTATATACCATCCTTCAAAAAAATTCAAACTTGTTTTTTACAGAATTCTATGGTACAATAGGGACGGTTCTTTTTGGTCCAACTTGGACCATATGGGACGCTTCTTTAAGTTCCAAATGAAAAATATCGAATAAAGGAAATAAAAATATGAATTATTATGAAATATTGCAAGTGGATAAAAAAGCTTCTAAAGAAATTATTGATAAGGCTTTTAAAGTACTTGCCAAACAATATCATCCTGATGCTCATACTGAAGAAAAAAAGGACTGGGCAGAACAAAAATTTAAAGAATTAAATAATGCTTATGAGATTTTATCTGATGATGAAAAGCGAATGGAATATGATGCTACTTTAGAAGATGAAGTTTCAGATGTAGAAATTGCATTGGTACAAAAAAATAAGTACCTTTCTAATCTGGTAGAAGAATTACAAAATAAACTACGTGAATATGAAAATCAAAATTTTAGCTACAATTCTTTTTACACCGCTTCTTATGGACAACCTCACCAAACCTACCAACCACCTCAGTCAGAACCAAGAGTTGACCCTTATACTTACGAGCCATTTAAAAGAGAGAAACATCATTCTTTAAAAAGTTTTGCTTCTTTGCTAATTACTGTTTTTATTATTGTAATTGTGTTTACTGCTTTATGGTTCATTCCTTTTACTCACCACATGATTATAAATTTATACGAAAATAATCCTATCATTAAAGGAATTGTAGATTTATTCCTTCATCATTAAAATGAAAGAAAGCATGCCTATTGCATACTTTCTTTCATTTTCACTAAAGTATTTAATGCCTCAATTGGTGTCAAATCATTCAAATTAATTTGATCCAATTGATGTGCAATCTCTGCCAATTTATAATTATACATATCTAGTTGCCCTTCTGGTTGCTTTTTACTTTGCTTACTTTCTCCATTTTGTACAAAAGCACTTCTTCTTTCTAATGTCTTCAAAATCTCATTTGCTCTTTTTACCACTGGTTTTGGCACACCTGCTAAATTTGCTACATGAATTCCGTAGCTTTCATCTGTTCCACCCTCTACTATCTTTCTTAAGAAAATAATATCTTCTCCTTTTTCTTTTACAGCAATCGAATAATTTTTTACCCCTTCTATTTTATCTGCTAATTCAATCAACTCATGGTAATGTGTTGCAAACAAAGTCTTAGCACCGCATTTTTCCTTATCTGCAATATATTGTGCAACTGCCCATGCAATGGATAATCCATCATAGGTAGAAGTTCCCCTTCCAATCTCATCCAAAATCACTAAACTTTTTGCAGTTGCTTCTTTTAATATGGTGGCTACTTCCATCATCTCTACCATAAAAGTACTTTGTCCCATACTTAAATCATCTGATGCTCCTACTCTCGTAAAGATTTTATCTACAATTCCAATTTTCGCATAAGAAGCTGGTACAAAACTTCCTACTTGTGCCATTAAAGTAATTAATGCCACTTGCCTCATATAGGTTGATTTACCTGCCATATTGGGCCCTGTTATAATCGATAATCGTTCTTCCTCTTCATTTAAGTACGTATCGTTTGAAACAAATGCCCCACTTGGTAACATCTTTTCAATCACAGGATGCCTTCCCTCTTTTATATCAATCTCGCCTGCTTCATCCATGATTGGTTTGACATAGTTTAAATCCTCTGCTACCGTTGCAAAAGAAGTTAACACATCCAGGGTTGAAATAATATTGGCTGCTTTTTGTATTCTTTGAATTTGAACTGCTATTTTGCATCGAATCTCTACAAAAATATCATACTCTAGACCAACTAATTTTTCCTCTGCCCCTAATATCTTATTTTCCAACTCTTTTAATTCTTCGGTTATATACCTTTCTCCATTGGTCAAAGTTTGCTTTCGAATGAAGCGTTCTGGCACTTGGCTTAAATTCGATTTGGTTACTTCGATAAAATAGCCAAACACCTTATTAAATCCTATTTTTAAATTCTTAATTCCTGTTTTCTCTTTTTCCGTTACTTCTAATTCGACCAACCATCTTTTTCCGTCTGTTGTAGCTGTTTTTAATTCATCTACTTCCTTGTTATAGCCTAATTTAATTAAACCTCCGTCTTTTACCGAAATTGGTGGTTCCTCTATAATCGCATCCTCAATTAATTGGTATACATCTTCTAACACATCTAATTCTTCATATAACTTTTTTAACAAAGCAGATTCTGTTGTAGACAATATTTTTTTTACACTTGGCAACTGGCTTAGTGAATTCTTCAAAGATATCATATCTCGTCCATTGGCATTTCCATAAGAGATTTTACCAATCAATCTTTCAATATCATATACTTTTTTTAGAGCCTCTATTACATCTCCTTTTAGTATCACATTATTTTTCAATTCCTCTACCGCATCTAGCCTTTGCTGTATTTCTTCTACTTCAATTAGTGGGTCATTTAACCATCTTCTTAAATGTCTACCACCCATTGAAGTACTTGTTTTGTCTAGTACCCAAAGTAAGGTTCCTTTTTTGCCCTTGTCCCTCATTCTCTCCGTTATTTCTAGATTTCTTCTAGCATTAATATCTAAGGCCATATACTTGTTTGTACTATAGATTTGAATTTTGTTAATATGTTCTAACTTCATTTTTTGTGTTTGATTCAAGTATTCCAATAATCCATTGATTGCTTGTATGGTTAACACTTTTTTCTCTAAATTTGATATTTTCTTTTCCTTATCATCTACGATTTCATACTGTGTAACAAGACTATTGCTATTACTTGAAAATGCCTCGATTGGCAATTGCGAAATAAATATCCCAAATCGTTCTTTTATTTTGCTAATCTCTTCTGTCGTTTGATATAACAAGTCATTCACAATTATTTCAGCTGGTGTAAAACGAGAAATCTCATCCAACAATTTTTCAAAATTATTTTGTTCATTAATTTGTGTTGCATAAAAATCGCCTGTTGAAACATCGCACACTGCTACGCCAAAGAAGATACCTTGTTTAAAAGCCACCATTACATAGTTATTCTTCTTTTCTTCTAGTAAATTCGTTTCAATTAATGTACCTGGTGTAACAACTCGAATTACATCTCTTTTTACAATCCCCTTGGTTTGTTTTGGATCCTCTAGTTGCTCACAAATGGCAACTTTATATCCTTTTTGAATCAATCTTGCAGTATACATTTCTACTGCATGGTGTGGTACTCCACACATTGGTGCTCTTTCTGGTTGCCCACATTCTTTTCCTGTTAATGTGATTTCTAGTTCTCTTGAGGCAGTTATGGCATCCTCAAAAAACATTTCGTAAAAATCCCCTAATCGATAAAATAAAATACAATCTTTGTATTCCTCTTTTGTTTTTAAATAATTTTGCATCATAGGAGAAAACTCTGCCATTTACTCATGCTCCTTTCCATTTTCTTTTTCTTTTATTTTTTTCATGATTTCTTGTTTGAATTTTTGTGGATTTTCTGGGTCATATTCTGGTAGCAAATAAATCTTTTCTAATTCTTTATCTTTTACAGTATATCTTGGTTCAAATCGTTGACTTGGTTTCAAACATAAATTAAATTCCGTTTCTGCTATGTTTACCGTTCCTAGTTTCTCTTTTAAAAACATTAAGCGATAGTATAATTTTTCAGAAGAAATCATTAATTTTGCCTGATTTCGAATTAAGATATATTCTGCTGCATTAATAACATACCCCTCTTTGGTAATAACCCAAAATTGTTCCAATATCGTAGTAGAAATATCTATTTTATCCACTCCTGTTGAATACAAATAAATATCCTTTTTTAGTGCTATATTTGTTTTTTCTGGGTTCATAGTTTGCAATTGTTCAATTCTTTCGCATTTCTTTTGTAGTGTAGTTACATCCTTGGTTATCATTCTTGGATATTGATTAATACAAGCTAAAATATCATCTCTTTTGATAAAAGCTTCTTGTTGTTTGACTAATCCTTCATTTCTAGTAATTCCTAAAAATTTTAAAATTTCAGCTAATTTGATAACAAACTTTTCTCTTGTTAACCTATTATCATTATTCCTAGTAAGTTCTCCATACCAGTTGCCAATTACCTTGCCATCTAGTTTAAATTTGACCATGATTTCTAGTGCTTCATCATAACTCATATTTTTCTCCTTTTAAATACCACATATGCTCTGATACGATTTTTAATGGAATCATTTTGTCGATCCATTCTTCTTTTCCTTCAAACACCACTACTTTATTACTATCGGTTCTACCAGATAACATGGTGTCATTATTTTTGCTCTTTCCTTCTACTAATACCTTTTGTATGGTTCCTATATACTTTTTATTATTCTGTTCCATTTGGCCTTCTACTAATTCTTTTAGTCGATTAAATCTTTCATGCTTTGTTTCTTCTGGAACTTGATTTTCCATTTTTTCTCCTGGGGTTCCTACTCGAATGGAATAAATAAACATATAAACTTGCTCAAATTGTACTTGCCTTACTACGTCCAAAGTATCTTCAAAATCTGCTTCCTCTTCTCCTGCAAATCCTACAATAATATCAGTTGAAAAAACTACATTGGGAATTCTTTTTTTCATCTTATCAACTAAGTTTAAATATTGTTCTTTTGTATATTTTCGATTCATTAATTTTAACATTTTACTACTTCCTGATTGAAGTGGCAAATGAATTAATTTGCATACTTTATCACACTCTGCAATTGCCTCAATTACTTCATCTGTAAAATCCTTTGGATGTGGTGATACAAATCGAATTCTTTCAATTCCTTCTATTTTATTGACATCTTTTAATAAATCTGCAAATCCATAGCCATTTCCTCCATCATAAGAATTTACATTTTGCCCTAATAAGGTTACTTCTTTATATCCTTCCTTGGCTAATTGTTCTATTTCTTTTACAATATCTTCTTTTTTTCTACTTCTTTCTCTTCCTCTTACATATGGCACAATGCAATAACTACAAAAATTATTACAGCCATACATAATGGTGACTGATGCCTTTATGTTACTGGTTCTTTTGATTGGTAATCCCTCATAAATCTCTCCATCTATGTTTAAAATATCTTCTACTTTTTTATGACTTTGGATGGCTTGATAAATATTTTCTGGCAATTTATGTAGGGTATGAGTTCCAAATAGGATATCAACAAAGGGATAACTTTGATGAAGCTTTTCTATGATATGCTTTTCTTGCATCATGCAACCACCAATGGCTAATATGACATCTTTCTTTTCTTTATTCTTTTTGATTTCTCCAATTTTTCCAAATAGCTTGTCTTCTGCATTTTCTCTTACACAACAAGTGTTAAATACGACAAGGTCTGCCTCTTTTAGTTCTTGTGTTAGAGAATATCCCATCTCTTCTAACATGCCACTTATTTTTTCTGAATCGTTCTCATTTAACTGGCATCCCATCGTTAAGATATGGTATTTTAAGTTTTTTCCTTGATTTTCCTTTTTTATTTGGTTGCTGTATTCCATTTGTTTTTGTATTTCGTCCACGTATTTTCCCTCCATTTTTCTTGTTTTATTTTATTACATTTTTCACGATTTTACAAGATAAAATACAAAAATAGAGAAATATTCCAATCCCAATTGGTTATTTCTCTTGTTTTTTATTTCTTAATTTTTTTCATTCACTTGCCATTTTAAAATTGGGTATCCATTATTTATTCCATTATCTTCAATCCAAACATTATCACTATACTCCCCTTCATTTAATCCTTCTACGGTTACATTTGTTGTATAACAATTAACATCTAAAGAACTTCCCCCATTTACATTAGGATATCCCGTGATTTGTGCAGTATAGTTACCACCACTAAGAGTTCCTAAGTTATAGCAATTATAGGTATAAACTGTTTCAAAACCACCTTTTCCCGCAGCACCATTAATCCCTCCTATTAACTGTTTTCCTGTAACCCTTCCTAAATTATAACAATTATATATTTTGCCTATTACTTTATAACCACAAATTCCTCCTGCTGTTTGATTTCCAGCATGAACATATCCTGTGTTATAACATTCTTTTATATTCCCATGGTCTATCCCTACAATTCCTCCTGCATTATTATAAGTAGCATATATTTCTGCTATATTATAGCATTTTTCTATCTCCGAATTATTTGCTTC
Organism: uncultured Clostridium sp.; assembly: GCA_948465625.1. Lineage (GTDB taxonomy): Bacteria > Bacillota > Clostridia > TANB77 > CAG-508 > CAOJXM01. The sequence goes on from CAOJXM010000008.1 coordinate 7,338, forward strand.
CTCTACAGCTCCTACAATTCCTCCTATACTTTTTCCACTACTCACAATTCTTCCACTTACTTTTACATTTTGAATGTTTCCTTCATTTATACCAAATAATCCTTGATAACTTTGATTTGTATTGATATAAACATTCTCTATCTCAAACCCATTTCCCTCAAATGTTCCCTTAAAAGTCAACTGATTGTTACTTGCATAATCTGCTATTGGTATCCATTTATTCTCTTCGGTTCCTAATAAATCAATATTCGCCTTTAGCGTTACTCTTCTTGTTTCAAATGTTCTTCCACTATTTACTTTATCTCGGAAATTCTCCATATCCTCTTTCTTCCAAATCTCCATATCTTCTGTTAGTTCTGCTACTTCTACACTTTCTATTTTATAGTTTCCGTCTTCATCTTTTACTACTATTTTATAACTTCCATTTTCATCTACTTCTTGTGTTATGCTATATACTCCATTTTCTGGTGCTAATAGTTCTACTTTTTCTCCATTTATGCTAACTTCTTGAATTGTTCCTTCATAGGCTATTTGTACTTGTATGGTTGCTCTTACATAATCACTACTTACTTCTGCTTTTGCTACTATTTGAATTTGTTCATTCTCTTTGCCTTTTCCTAATTGGTCTACAATAATTAATTGTTCTTTATCAATCTCAAATTTCCAACCATCTACAATCGTCATATTTCCTACAATCACAATTCCTTGTTCTGCCATTTTAGTATCAATATATTCTTTAGTATTGTATTCACTAACCCTATATTTATCTAAAGCTAAATCATCCAATATTAATTCTAACTTTTCTTTTGCCACCTGTTCATTATGGATTTCTTTCGCAATTGCCGTTTTCTTAAAAATTCCGTTATCTCCTATCATCATACTAATTGTTACGCCTACTAAAATTAACATGACAATTACCGTAATAACTAAAGCCACTAGAGTAATTCCTTTTTCTCTTGTTTTTCTCATTTTCTAACACCTCTCTTAATTTACATTATTATTTTATCTTTCTCTTCAACCTTTGTCAATCTTTCTACAATTTCTTTTCTAAGCAAAAAAATGAATAAAATTTCATTCTTCTAATAAACTATTATTAACAAAAACAAGGAGATTATTATGTATTTATTGCGAATTACTTTAATTGGATTATTTTTTGGAACTTTTGGAACCACTTTGCGGTGGTATTATTGGTGTAACCTTTAAAAATACTTCCAACAAATTTTTAAGTTTTATCCTTTCGTTAGCCTCTGGTCTTATGATTTCGATTGTTTGCTTTGACTTAGTTCCAGAAGCCTTAGAAATATCTACAATTCCACTTATTTTAATTGGAATTACTTTTGGTGTTTTGGGTATGATTTTTTGTGATATTTTAGTGCAAAAAAAATTTAACACTAATGTGAGGTTTGCCAAAACCAGTAATAGCTTACTAAAAACAGGAATTATTGTAAGCATTGGTTTGGCTCTACACAATTTTCCTGAAGGCTTAGCCATTGGTTCTGGATTTGGTGCTTCTTTAAAACTGGGGTACTCTCTTGCAATTGCTATTGCTCTACATGATATCCCAGAAGGCATTTCTATGGCGGTTCCTATGAAAAATGGTGGTATGAAAATTTCAAAAGTCATTTTCTATGTTATTTTATCTGGTGTTACAACTGGTGTTGGTGCCTTTTTTGGTGCTTTGATTGGAAATATTTCAAATGAAATTATTGCACTTTGTTTATCTTTTGCAGCAGGTGCCATGTTATATATTGTTTCTGGCGAATTGTTGCCTGAATCCTCTAAACTATATAGTGGTAAATTATCTAGTATGGGAAATGTTCTTGGTTTTATTCTTGGAATATTAGCAACTACTGTTTAAAAAGTTTTGTTATCCTTAACAAAGCTTTATTCTTTTTCCTCTTTTAACTTTATCATACCTTCTACTTTTAGCTTACCTGCCCTTGTAACAGATTGATAGCCATATTTTGCTTTCAACTCATCTACTACTTCGTCTAATCTAGTTTGTTTCTCATTTTTTTGTGCAAATAATGATAATTGCACTTCGTCTTTTGAAGTTAAATGGTCTACTCTTAAACCTACCAATCGAATCTGCATTCCGCTTCTTGCCATTTCTTGTAATAATTTTTTGGCTTTGGCATAGATTTCTTTTGTACTAGCAGTTGCCATTTCCAATTTTTCTTGATGAGAAAAATCTTCAAAATCCTTTGTTCGTAATTGTACATTTACTACATTGGCAAGCATTTCATGCCTTCTTAATCGATAGCTTACTTGTTCTGCTAAAGCAAGTAAAACTTCTTCTAGTTTTTCAACTACAGAAATATCCATGGGTAATGTGACTGAATTTCCAATACCTTTTGGCTTTTCTGGTTGATAATGTACCTCTGTTTCATCCACTCCATTGGCATACTCCCACATTAATTTACCATGTTTTCCAAACTTCTTGATTAAAATGGTTTGATTTGTTTTTGCCAAATCTCCAATTGTATGAATCCCCATTTGTTGCAAAATAGGAACTGTTTTCTTTCCTAACATAAACAGCTCCCCTACTGGTAAATTCCACATTTTACTTGATATTTCTTCTTCCCATAATGTATGAATTTTATCTGGCTTTGTAAAATCAGATGCCATTTTTGCTAGTAATTTATTGTGAGCTACCCCCACATTTACGCTAAATCCCAATTCTTCTTTGACTCGCTTATTGATTTCTACTGCTTTGTTTAGCAAAGTATCTTTTAATAAAAAATGTGTCATATCCAAAAAACATTCATCAATGCTATATCTTTCGATTTGGTCTGTGTATTCTAATAACAATTGATAGAGTTGATTGGAGTATTCTTTATATTTACCATATCGACTAGCAAATACCTGCAAATTAGGACATTTTCTTTTTGCACTATAGATTGTTTCTCCTGTTACCACGCCACATTCTTTTGCCTTCATACTTTTGGCTAATACAATGCCAGACCTCTTGCTTTCATCTCCCCCGATAATGCTTGGTATTGTTCGAATATCTACCTTTGCTCCTTCTTTTAACAATTCTAATGCTGTCCAACTTAAAAATGCATTATTGACATCTACATGTAATATTTGTCGCTTCATCTAATCACCATTTTTATTATAGAACAATCGTTTTGTATTTGTCAAGAAAAAAACACCATTTTGTGATGTTTTTTCAATTTATAAATATAAAATTGGTCGAAAAGAAATCCAATCTATATCATCGCTAACCATTAAACCTAGTGTATCAGATGTACCATAATAACTCCTTCTTCCACATGCCTTAGTATACCCTCGACTGACACATGGATAATATAGAGCATTAGAATTTTCAGTAGTCCACTCCCAACAATTACTTGCCATATCATGAATATGACATTTTTCATCTCCAATAGTTCCTGTATTTGCTAAAGTTGTATTTAAACTTTCCTGTATTGAATAATCGTTATCTCCAGAATATTTCTGTATAAATACAATAGCAGTATCCCATGCATAACTATTCATTAAATCACTCGTTATCCCATAACTACTATCATACATTTTTCTACATGCTTCTGCTGCACTTGGCTGTGTTATATTATTCCACAATTGTCCTTCTACGGTTGGTGCACCATTAGAAGTAGCTGGCTCTCCTGTTGATACCTTTGAATTCGGCTTCTTATCGGTTCCATAACTCGCCTCATATCTTGCGATATAGTACCCTCCATGTTCCTCTACACTGGTTCGAAAACCTTCTATATCAATCGCATTCGTACTAGCTACACTCGTGTCCCCTTTTAATCTCTCTACTGTAGGATTTTGTGCTTCATATCCTTTCAACCCATCTGTTGGCTCTGTTTTAGTTAATGTAGTATCTATTTCTCCTGTAGTTGTAAATACATATCTTTTTAATTCAATTTCTGTTCCATCTACTGCAATCCACACAAACTGATTTCCTTCTTCGTCTTCAATTACCAATCCTGCTTTTACTGCTTCTTCTGTTGGTGGATTGGTTCCATCTCCCCAATTTGCAGTATCTACATTCACTGGCTTAAATCCTTTTGGTATCTCTGGATTGAAGGCTTCTGCTTTTCCTCCATTGATGGTACTATTTTGGGTATAAATTCCATTTGCACCTGGCTTTCCTGGTTTGCTTCCATTTTGATATTGCTCTAACAAATCTCCCATTTCTTTATCAATACCATTCAAACTAGTTGCTTCATTATTGGCTGCATTTTTGTAAATCTTTGCTCCTTCATCTGATTTCTTAAAAATCCCATTATCTCCTACTGTTAAATTAATTGCTACTCCTGCTAAAATTAGCATGACAATGACAGTAATAACTAAAGCTATTAGTGTGATTCCTTGCTTTGTTTTTAATCCTCTCATCTCTTCCTCCTCTGTAATTTATTTAATACTTTGTCCTTTCATTTTTGTTTTTTATATTTTCTATGTTACTATTAAATATAAATTTTAGCAAGTTTTTTTATGTTTTTAGTAATAAATCATTTAATTTTATGAACTTAATTTTCCATTTACAGTTGCCTTTTTTTATAAAACATTATAAAATAGAAAAGTAAATCAAAGAAGGAGGCTTGTAAATGAAGGAAATTGCTAGAGATAAGTTATATGAAGTGGAAAGATTCAACAATTTTAGAGAATTGATTAACCATTCTGCAAAATTGTATGGAGATAAAACCGCTTTTATTTATAAAAAAAATCCAAAAGATACCACTTATATTTCTCATACTTATACGGATTTAAAAAATGATATCGAAAGTTTATCCACTAGCCTACTCAATTTAAAATTAGGTAAAAAACGTATTGCTATTATTGCACCAAATCGTTATGAATGGTGTGTTAGTTACCTTGCCATTACTATGGGTGGTATGATTGTCGTTCCTTTAGATAAAGCCTTACCAGACAACGAAATCGAAGATTCTATTATACGAAGTGAAGTAGAAGCCATTGTATTTGACAAAAAATACCTTGGTATCATCAATAAAATCAAATCTAAAAACAAAAGTCAATTAAAACATTTTATTTGTATGGATTTTGAAAATAGTACCGAAACTATTTTATCCTACCATGAATTGATTCAAAATGGAAAGCAATTGCTGGCAAATGGAAATCACTCTTACGAAGAAGTAATTATTGATAATAACGCAATGTCTATTATGCTATTTACCTCTGGTACTACTTCTTTGGCTAAAATTGTTATGTTATCGCAAAATAACATTTGCTCTAACATTTACTCGATTGGTTGTATTGCAAAAGTTACAAAGGAAGATACATTTTTATCTTTCTTACCACTGCATCATACATTTGAATGTACCACTACCTTTTTATATGGTCTTTCTTGTGGTATTACAGTAGCTTTCTGTGATGGCTTACGCTATATTGTACAAAATCTAAAAGAATACAAAGTAACTGGTCTTGTTTGTGTACCTTTAATGCTAGAAGCCATGTATAAAAAAATCAAAAAAGGAATTGCTAAAAAACATATGACTGCACTATTTAATGTGATGTCTGCTATTTGTAATTTTTTATTAAAATTAGGATTGGATTTAAGAAGAAAAGTTTTCAAATCAGTTATTAATGAACTTGGTGGACATTTACGTGTCATTGTTTATGGAGCTGCCCCTATGGATAAATCCACCATTGTTGGCTTAAGTAACATTGGTATCAATTTATTAAATGGATATGGACTAACAGAGACCTCTCCTGTTTTATCTGCCGAAAATGACCATTACAAAAAAGCTGGCTCTGTTGCCTTTGCCCTACCTGATATTGAAATCAAGATTGATTCTCCAAACGAACATGGCGTTGGTGAAATCATTGCCCGTGGTCCTAGTATTATGCTTGGCTACTATCAAAACGAAGAAGCCAACAAGGAAACTTTAAAAGATGGTTGGTTTTATACTGGTGATTTAGGCTATTATGATAGTGATGGTTACTTGTTTGTTACTGGCAGAAAGAAAAATGTAATTGTTT
>CAOJXM010000009.1 GCA_948465625.1 uncultured Clostridium sp.
CATTTCGTTTGCAGCTTTGTTGGTAAATGTAATGGCTAAAATATTCCATGGCTTTACAAACTGTTCGAGCATTAAATAGGCAATCTTGTGTGTTAAGACTTTGGTTTTTCCACTACCAGCGCCAGCAATAACTAAGCATGGGCCCTCATAGGTAGTAACTGCTTCTTTTTGTTTATTATTTAATCCTTCTAATATTTCTTGCATTTATTTTTACTCCTTTTATCGAAATTATGTTTGTATTATATTATAGATACGAAATTAAGTCAAGATAGAAAAACAATTAAATCATTTCTAATAATTTATCTAAACAAGTATCAATTTCTCCTGCACAAAATCGATAAATTTCTATATCATATCCCCAAGGGTCACGAATATCAATATCTTTACCGCTTTCGTCAAAATGTACATATTCTTTCATGGTAAATACTTTTCCTTCTAAATCAGGATATTGTTGTAAAACAAAATACTTATGAGAAGTAGTTGCACACAAAATTAAATCCATATCTTGAATAGGAGATTTGAAGATATTGGTTGCTTGATGAGATGATAGGTCTACTTCGTATTCTTTCATAACTTCTAAAGCAGAATAGGTAGATTTTTCTTTAGGATTGGCAAAAGTGCCACAAGAGAATACTTCCACATCGCTTCGATTGTTCTGTTCTAATTTTTTTTCCAATAATTTATGTGCCATAGCACTTCTACAAATGTTTCCTGTACATATAAACATTATTTTCATTTTTATCACCGAATGTATTTTACTACTTTTAAAGAAAAGAGGCAAGGTTATATGTTAATTTCATGAGAAAAGGATAGGAAAATGGAAATTAATATGATATAATTTAAAACGATTAAAATAAAATTAACAGGTATGATAGAAAATAGATATAGTAAAGAAAAAATATAATAAATAGAATTAAAAGAAGGTGTAATATGACAGAAAAAGAAGTGATAGAAGCAATAAAATATATGCAAAAGTATCAAACAGAAACAGATAGAATCGAAGCTAAAACTGCCGAAGTTGATTATCCTAAAAAATGTTATGATACTTTTTCTGCATTCTCAAATAAATATGGAGGGATTATAATATTTGGGATAAATGAGAATAATAATTTTATAGAGCAAGATGTATATAATGTGAATGATTTGCAAAAAAAGATAACATCATTATGTACAAATTCAATAGAACCTAAATTAAGACCAGAATTTTTGCCACTTACTTATCATAATAAGAAGTTATTAGCAGTAAAGGTAAATGAAATTCCTCAAAATCAAAAACCTTGTTATTATAAAAATGCTGGAATAAATAAAGGTTCGTATATTAGAATAGGAGATTCTGATGAACTTATGACAGATTATGAAATATATAGTTTAAAGAGTTATAAAGATGGAATTCAAGAGGATTTAAGACCAATAAAAAGAGCAACGATAGAAGATTTGGATAAAGAAAAAATTGATAGGTATCTTGAAAAAGTAAAAAAGGATAAACCTAATTTGGCTAAGTTTTCCAATGAAAAAATCCTTAAATTAAGTGGAATTATAGAAAATAGTACAGGAATAATTTATCCTACTCTTTCTGGAATTATGATGTTTGGGGAATATCCACAGGGATATCTACCACAATTATTTGTGGCATGTGTAGTAGTTCCAGGTGTAAAACTAGGAGATGTAGGAGAAATGGGGCAAAGATTTGATGATAATAAAAGAGTAGAAGGAACATTAGATGAAATGCTTGACCAAACATTGAATTTTATTAGAAGAAACATTGGAACTAAAATTATTATAGATAATAATGGTAAGAGAGAAAATATTCCTGAGTATCCGATGAAAGCATTAAGGGAAGCTGTCGCAAATGCACTAATACATAGAGATTATAGTATCAGTAGAGAAAGTGCATATATTTATGTTCAAATATATGATGATAGAGTAGAAATAATAAATCCTGGAGATTTATATGGAAACAATAGAATTGAAAATTTAGGAACAGACATGATGTTAGAAGCAAGAAATAAGAATATTGTTAGATTATTAGAAGAAAAGGGCGATATGATAGAAAATAGACATACAGGTATTGCAACAATGAGAGAAGAAATGAAAAAAATGGCGTTGCCAGAACCAGAATTTCAATCATTAAGAGGAGATTTTAAGGTTATTTTTCGAAAACAGGAAGTTAAAATTAGTGAACAAAATGAAATACAAAAGTTCACTGAAAAGTTCACTGAAAAGTTCACTGAAAAGTTCACTGAAAAGTTCACTGAAAAGTTCACTGAAAGTGAACAAAAAATATTGAAAGAATTAACAAAAAATCCATATATGACACAAATACAATTAAGTGAAAAATTAGGAATATCAAAGAGAAGTATTATTAAAAATATGAAAGGTTTAAAAGATAAACAAAAAATAAAACGTGTGGGTTCAGATAGAAAAGGATTTTGGGAAATTTTAAACTGATTGATAAAAAGTGAAAGTGATAGCTTTCGCTTTTTTAATGTAATAAAAGTAGCAAAACAAAAAAAGAATAAATAAAAAAAAGAAGGATAAAATAAAATTATGAAGGTGGTGTAATTATGAAAATAATTGATAAAATCGCTTTAATTTTATTAATTATTGGAGCAATCAACTGGGGCTTAATAGGTATTTTCCAATTTAACTTAGTAGAAGCAATCTTTGGAAATATGACAGTAATAGCAAGGATTATCTATGGATTAGTGGGTATATCTGGATTGTGGGCAATCAAATTACTATTTGATGATTAGAAAAAAAGGAACACTTTTTATAAAGAGTGTTCTTTTTTTCTATAAAGTCTGTAATTCAACAAACAACATAAAATCAATTGACAAAATTTTAGACAAAAGATATACTAAAAAAAATAAACGAAGAAAGAGGGAAAAATATGAAACTACAAAAGATTTTAGTAATTGTAATAATTGCATTGTTAGGGTTAACAACAACGGTATTGGCAATGGATACTTCTACCCCAACACTAGAACCAAAAAAAGAGGAAGTAACAATCCCAACCCCAACACCGACTCCTAAGCCAACACCTACCCCAACACCAGAACCACAAGAGATAGAATGGACTGATTTTTCAAAAGTAAAATTAACATTAGTACGTGATGAAAAAGAAAAAGTATACTACAATTATAATTTAAAAATTGAAAACTTTACTTTTGATACTCATCAAGGAACAGAATACCATGTATTTATGGCAAATTCATCTACGAAACCAAACTTTGGAAAGACGAAAGAAGAATTAGAGCAGAATGCAGTTATCACACTTCATTCATCCAATCCTCAAAACGAGATACCATTTTCTTTTACAGAGGAATTTGTAGAAAAGGCAGGAGACATTTATGTATGGGTAGTAGAAACAAGATGGAACGAAAATACATTAGAATGGGAAAATAATGAAGTATTATCTGCTAAAAAAGTAACTAAACCAAGTTTAGGAAAAGTAGGAACAAGAATGAAAGCATTCTTTCATGCAGAAAGCACAAGTGTATTTGTATATGTACCAAATAAAGATACAAATAGAAAAGTAAAACTAAAAATAGGTAAAATAAACGATAGGAACATTTTATTATCAATTAAAAATGGAGAAGCAAATTGCCTAGAAAAATTATTAGATTATGCTAAGAAGGCTAATTCTGTATATACAGGAAATGTTCCAATTGATAAAAGTACTACCATAACAGATAAATTTAATATTGTAAATGAAGAATATTTTTATGTATATATGCAATTAGATGATGAAAATGGAAAATATGAAAAGGTAGAAGAAGTATCTTTATATCAAGGATTAGTTGGTGAGCAGATAGGTAAAAATTTATATGATTATTTGTCACAGGAATTTAAGTGGAATTTAGATGAGGAGCAAACTCCTACCACTCCTACACCGACACCAGATAATACAACTGCCAAAACACCAATTCCACAAACAGGAGAAGTATTCACTATAATAGCAATTCTAGCAGGTGTGGTAATAGTAGGAATAGGATGTTACATAGGATATCGAAAATATAAAGGAATATAAGATAGAATCAAAAAACTATGCAAATCTCAAAAGAAGAGAATGGCATAGTTTTTTGTTGTAAGAAACTACAAATTATTACCAATAACAATTGAAAAATACACAAAAGTAGTATATAATAACAAAGTCAAAAAGAGGAGGAAGAAAAATGTTAGTAGCAAATGGAATTACTGTAAGATTTGGAAAAAGAGTATTATTTGAAAATGTCAATATCCGTTTTGGAAAAGGGAATTGTTATGGCATCATAGGAGCAAACGGAGCAGGAAAATCAACCTTTTTAAAAGTATTATCAGGAGAAATTGAACCTGCAAAAGGAGAAGTAAGTTTAGACAAAGGGGAAAGATTATCTGTTTTAAAACAAGACCACTTTGCTTATGAAAACGAATTAGTAATAGATACCGTTATGATGGGGAATCAAGAACTATATAAAATTATGAAAGAAAAAGATGCCATTTATGCCAAGCCAGATTTTAGTGAGGCAGATGGTATGAAAGCAGCCAAATTAGAAGAAAGATTTGCAGAATTAGATGGTTGGAACGCAGAATCCGATGCTGCTGTATTATTAAACGATTTAGGAATTGAATCACCAAACCACTATAAATACATGAGAGATTTAGAAGCCAAAGAAAAGGTAAAAGTACTTTTGGCACAAAGTCTATTTGGGAATCCAGATGTCCTATTATTAGACGAGCCTACCAATGACTTAGACTTAAAAAGTATAGAATGGTTACAAGAATTTTTAATCAACTTCGAAAATACCGTCATTGTGGTATCACATGATAGATACTTTTTAAACAAAGTATGCACCCATACAGCAGATGTAGACTTTGGTAAGATAACCGTATACCCAGGAAACTATGATTTCTGGTATGAATCAAGCCAATTAGCCTTAAAACAAGCAAAAGAAGCAAACAAGAAAAAAGAAGAAAAAATAAAAGAATTACAAGAGTTTATTGCCAGATTTAGTGCCAATGCGTCAAAATCAAAACAAGCAACTTCAAGAAAAAAATCACTTGAGAAAATAGAATTAGATGAAATCAAACCATCCAATAGAAGATATCCTTATGTAGATTTTAAACCAGATAGGGAACCAGGAAAGGAAATATTACAAGTCAAAAATATTTCCAAAACCATAGAAGGAGAAAAACTTTTAGACCATGTTTCTTTTACGGTAAAACAAGGAGATAAAATTGCATTTTTAGCAGATAATGAAAATGCCAAAACAGTATTATTCCAAATTATTGCAGGAGAATTAGAACCAGATGAGGGAGAATTAATTTGGGGAACTACCATTACCAACAATTATTTCCCAAAAGATAATAATTATCTATTTGCAGAAGATATGATATTAGTAGATTGGTTAAGACAATATTCAAAAGACCCAGATGAAACCTATGTAAGAGGATTTTTAGGAAGAATGTTATTCTCAGGAGAAGAAGCACTAAAAAAAGTAAATGTACTATCTGGAGGAGAGAAGGTAAGGTGTGTATTATCTAAAATCATGTTATCTGGTGCCAATTTCCTAATATTTGATGAACCTACCAATCATCTAGATATGGAAAGTATTACTTCAGTAAATGAGGGAATGACGAGGTTTAAAGGAAATATACTATTTACCTCACATGATCATCAATTAATGCAAACGGTAGCCAATCGAATTATCGATATCAAACAAGACCAAGTAATCGATAAAGAAATGACATATAATGAATATTTAGGAGTGGAATAAGATGGAGTTAATCATACAAACTATAGCAAAAGAATTAAATATAAAACAGACACAAGTAGAAAGTACTGTTAAACTAATTGATGAGGGGAACACCATTCCCTTTATTGCACGTTATCGAAAAGAGGCAACTGGAGGGTTATCAGATGAAGTCTTAAGAGAATTAGGAGACAGATTGACCTATTTACGAAATTTGGAAACTAGAAAAGAAGAAGTAAAGAAGTCAATTGAGAACCAAGGCAAGCTAACGGAAGAATTAGTAGAAGCAATTGCTAAGGCAGTAACCTTAGCAGAAGTAGAGGATATCTACCGTCCATACAAACAAAAGAAGAGAACTAGGGCAACCATTGCTAAAGAAAAAGGTTTAGAGCCACTAGCCAACCTTATTTTTGAGCAACAAGAAAAACAAGAGTTGCAAGAAATAGCAAAACAATATATCGATGAAGAAAAGGGAGTAGCAAGTGTAGAAGAAGCGATTGCTGGAGCTTTAGACATTATTGCCGAAAACATATCTGATGAAGCAAAATATAGAAAGCAAATTAAAAGATTATGCTACAACCAAGCTGTAATCGAAACCAAAGCAACCAAACCAGAGGAAAAATCGACTTATGATATGTATTACGAATTTAGCGAAAATATTAGGAAAATTCCAAGTCATCGAATCCTTGCGATTAATCGAGGAGAAAAGGAAGAATTTTTAAAAGTAAAAATAGAAAAGCCAGAGGATAAAATCATTTATCAGATTGAAAGGGATATTCTAAAACAAGAAAGCCAGTTTACAAGCTATTTAAAAACTGCCATAGAAGATAGTTGGAAAAGATTGATTGAGCCATCGATTGAAAGAGAACTACGTGCAGATTTAACGCAAAAAGCAGAAGAACAAGCGATTAAAGTATTTGGAAAAAATGCAAAACAATTACTACTAGGGGCTCCGCTAAAAGGATTAACAGTCATTGGATTTGACCCAGCTTATCGTACTGGTTGTAAAATAGCAGTAATTGATGATACAGGTAAATTATTAGCTACAACTACCATTTATCCAACAGAGCCTCAAAACGATGTAATAGGGGCAAAAAAGGTTTTAATGGAGTTGATTGACAAATATGATGTTAACATGTTTGCCATTGGAAATGGGACAGCCTCACGCGAATCAGAGAGTTTTGTAGCAGATGTAATAAAAGAAGTAAAAGAAAAGCAAGGAAAAGTAGTACATTATACGATTGTAAGTGAGGCAGGAGCATCAGTCTATTCAGCTTCTAAGCTAGCAACCGAAGAATATCCAGATATCAATGTATCCTTAAGAGGAGCCATTTCCATTGCAAGACGTTTGCAAGACCCATTAGCAGAGCTAGTAAAAATAGAGCCAAAAGCAATTGGAGTTGGGCAATATCAACATGATGTTAATCAAAAAAGGTTAGAAGAAAGTTTAACAGGAGTAGTAGAAGATGCTGTAAATAAAGTTGGAGTAGATGTAAATACTGCTACGCCATCTCTGTTATCTTATGTATCTGGATTAAATAAAACCATTAGCAAAAACATTGTAAAATATCGAGATGAAAATGGAAAATTAAAAGAAAGAAAAGAATTATTAAAAGTGCCTAAACTAGGTAAGGTTGCCTATGAACAATGTGCGGGATTTATTCGTATTTATGAGGGAAGTAATCCATTAGAAATTACAGCAGTGCATCCAGAAAGTTATGAAGCAGCAGAAGCTTTACTAAATAAAGTAGGATATCAAAAAGAAGATATTGGCAATAAGGAGAAATTAACAAAAATTAGGCAAAGTTTAAATGCGATTAACGTATCAGAAATGGCAAAAGAATTAGCCATTGGAGAAATGACATTACAAGATATTGTACAGGAATTAATGAAACCAGGTAGAGACCCAAGAGAAGATATGCCAAAACCAATTTTACGAAATGACGTATTAAAGTTTGAAGATTTAAAAGAGGGAATGGTGCTATCTGGAACGATTCGAAATGTAATTGACTTTGGAGCATTTGTTGATATTGGTGTAAAACATGATGGCTTAGTTCATATATCAGAATTAAGTGAGAGCTATGTAAAAAATCCATCTGACATTGTGTCAGTAGGAGATGTTGTAAAGGTAAAAGTAATTGGAATTGACCAAGATAGGCAAAAGGTACAATTAAGTATGAAATCGGTGTAAGAAAGGCAGGAAAATTTTAGAAAAATTTACTTTTACAGAATATTTGAAAATAGTTTGACATATAATAAAATTGATGTTATAATAACATTATAAGTTAAGTGTAACCGTTCATTTGACTGTGGAATATGTGAGTGATGACACATATTCTTTTTTTGTTGTATAGAAAAAACAGGAGGCTTATGTGATGATGCCACCTGAACTAATATATTAGTTTTTACTTTGTTTGTCTTTGTATGACTGTAACTCTGCTTTTAATCTCTCGATTTCTTGCAAGAGTAACCATACTAATGTATAACCGCTCATTATGCTGTCCTCCTTTCCTAAAGTTTTCCTTTTCAGAAAAGGCTGTTCCTATTATACATCAATTTATACTATTTGACAATATAAATTCAAATAAATTGTCATAAAAGTTTTAAAAACTATTCTCCTTGAATTGGATTATTATCTTCTACATTAGGTGTATTTTCTACAACAGTACTTCCACCAGTTAAATCCTCATAGAAGCAAATCATAGCTGTTATCATATAAGGCATTAGCCAAAAGTATCCAATTCCTAAGCTAAGAGCTGATAGAATTGCCCAACCAATAAAAGAAAAGCTTAAACAAAATAATCTCCATCTGTTTCCTTGCATTAACTGTTCACTTTTTTCTACAATTTCCTTACCAGACATTTCTGGATGGTCAAAAAGAATAAAGTAAGACAAAGCATAAGAAAATGTCTTTGGAATTAAGAAAATAAGGCAAACAATATAGCCAACAAAGCCAACCAATCCTAAAATTCCAAATCCTGTTGAAGCACTAGCGACTGCAGGAGTGGAAATAGAAGTAAATACGGTAACAAATGAAGCAGTAAATCCAAAAAATAGTAAGACAATACTTACTACCATACCAATTACCCATGGTAATGTTTTTAAGATAATAGACCAAGCTACTTTCCAAGCATTACCAATATTAGCAAAAGCGGTTGTTAGGAAATCGGCATAACCAACTGTTTCGTTTCTTTTAAATTTCATAAAACTTGCTATAATACCAAAGCTAATTGGAATTTCGATAACAAGTAAAGCAATTGAAATTAGGAAAGAAAGAATAGGAACTAGACCAACGATAAATCCTAAAATCCAATTCATCAAGAATAGAATTACTCCCATTGATAATGTTAATAATGCAGCATTTCCCCATTTTCCAGCTAATGCTTCTCTTGCTTGTTGACGTATTTGTGATGCTAACATATAAAAACCCCCTTTTAATTTTTTATCTACTTACATCTTACATTTTTCTGCAATATATGTCAAGAAAAGACAGAAAAAATGTAAGAGAACTTGTATGTCTCTTACATTTATATGATACTATTTTATAATTAATACAATTTTTCACAATTTTGTACAGAATAACTTTCTTGAATTTCTTTAATGGCTTCAAAGTCATTATTTAAAATATCTAAGAAAGCATCTGCAATTTGTGGGTCAAATTGAGTTCCTTTGCATCTTTGAATTTCTGCTTTTACGGTATCCAATTCTAAAGAATCACGATAGGTTCTTTTTGAGGTCATGGCATCGAAAGTATCTGCTACTGCAGTAATTCTAGCAAGGTATGGGATTTCCTCTGCTTTTAATTTACCAGGATAGCCATTTCCATCATATCTTTCATGATGATGTTTTACGACTGGAATTAAATGTTGAAAAATGGTAGCAGAAGATAGGATGTGTGCACCAATGGTAGGATGATTTTTAATTTCTGAATATTCATCTTCGGTTAACTTACCAGGTTTTAACAAAATACTATCTGGTACACCAATTTTTCCAATATCGTGGAACAATCCACCAATTCGCAAGGTATTCAAATCATCTTCGTGAAGTCCTAATTTTTTTCCAATTAGAACAGAGTATTCAGAAACACGGTCAGAATGTCCACGAGTATAGGTATCTTTTGCCTCAACGGTATATCTTAATGTTTGGATACTTTCTAAGTAAGATTTTTGTAATTTTTGATAAGTATCTTTTAATTCACCATTTATCTGTTTGATTAAGTTCATTTGAGAAATTGCTTTTATTCCAGATTCAATTAATAAAAGTAATTGGTCAAATTTATCGCTTTTTTCACAATAACCTTGAATGTCTAATCTTCTGATGGTTTCTAAAGGTGGGGCTAAGTCTTTATGCCCAGTTAGTAACAAAATATATAAATCTTTATTAAAAGTACGTATTTTTTCAACGACTTGGTCTCCATGAATAGGAGTCATAATAAAGTCAAGTACCATTAAATCAAAATGTTCATGCTTTACTCTTTCAATTGCTTCCATTGGGTCTGTTACGCCAGTAAATTCATAACCAGAACGCTTTAAGAAAATAGAAAGAGAATCAATAATTCCGATTTCATCATCTACTACAATTATTTTATATCCATTAGAAGGATTTTCAATATTTCCTTTTCTCATCGATATGATATACCTCCTTATTATAGTTGATATTAACAGTATAATGCTTTTTTTAAACAAAATCAACTATAATTATATAAATTATTCATAAAGAGACATAAAAAGCGAAAAATCATAAGAGTTTCCTATTAGGAAACTCTTATGATTAACATGGGTGATAGGAATTTAACGGTTGATTTCTGCTGATACTTCGTTTACTAACTGTTCTAATTCCTTAAAAGATAAGCCTTTTCTTGTTTGGCTACAGTAGTAGTCATATGTGTCAGAGGAGATTTTGCCTAATGTGGCATACCACTCGATATCTGACATTTTTTTGCCTACTTCAATAGCAATGGCCCGCTGATCTCCCAAATAGTTAGAAAATCTGGCAGGGATAAAGCCAATCAGAAATCCCACAACAACGATGCAAAACAGTCTTAAAAATTCCTTCTTCATAATGAATTCTCTCCTTATAAAAAATATTTTTTTGTTACGCATCCTTTTTTTAGTAAAGCTATAAGGATAAAATAATTATATTAGATATATTATATCATAAATTGGCATAAAATGCAAATTTATAAAGGTAGTATAATATTAAAAACAGTACCTTTCCCTTTTTCTGATTCAAAAGTAATGTTTCCGTTAAAATGTCCTCTAATATTAGAGTAAGACATAAACAATCCTAAACCAGTTCCGTTTTTTCCTTTTGTGGTAATCATTTCTTTAAATAATTTGTGTTGTACTTCTTCACTCATGCCCATACCGTGGTCTTCAATTGCAATGGTAAGCATATTGTTTTCTACATGGAAATACATGTCAATCATTTGATTTGGTTCCCCGTTATAGGCTTGAATGGCATTGGAAATCATGTTGTTAATAACTTGTACTAAACTATTGATATTTCCATTTAAGCTTAAGGTTGAATCGGTATCCATATGGATATTTAATTCAATTAAGGCATTTTTTAATTCGTGTTTCATTAAGATGTTAACACGTTTTACTAATTCATCTAAAGTAAAGCTATTGGCTTGTTCTTCGGATAAGGCAACTGCTTGTCCTTTAACAGCAGTAATAACGTCTGACATATAGGAAGTATGAGTCTTTACTTTTTCTACCCATTCTTTCATATCTTTTGCAATATCATGGTGATCTTTTGCGGTTACTTCTGCATCTTCAATGGAAGCATCATATTCTTTTACTAAGTCACTTAAACCTTCTGCAGCTCCTGCAATTGACATAATTGGTGTTTTTAAGTTGTGAGCAATTCCACCAATTAATTGTCCAAGGGATGCTAAACGTTCTTTTTCCATTAACAAGTCTTGGTTGTTATGGATAGTCTGTAAGTCTAAGATATGTTGTGTAATATCCTTAAATAAAATTAAAACTCCAAGAATATTTCCTTTGTGAGTAATAGAACTTATTTCTATGTTAAAATATTTATGAATATTCTTTAACTCTTTTTCCAAACGAACTGTTTCTTTTGAGTTTAGTGCTTTGTTAATCAGGTCTTGCATGGTATCTTTGTTAAGAGAAGGTTCATTTGCTTTATCCAGTAATTCGTAAATAGGGCAATTACGCACAACAGTAGGCGAAAAACCAAAAGTATTAAGAAAGGTAAGGTTAAAGTCGATAATGGTAAGAGATTCGTTTAAAACCAAATAACTATCCGAAATTTGGTCTACTACTCTTTGTAAGGCAATTGGACTAACTTTTAAAAATTGGAATTTAAAAATAGCAAGGTAGTAAAAAGAAATTCCAATAAAAAAGGTAATTGGTGTAATATAGATTGTAGAAGTAATAACACCAAAAGTAGCTAAAGCATTGATGATTACAGGAATAACAGTACCTAAAATAATTAAAATCGATTGCCTTGAGAAAAAGCCTGAATTTTTAATTGTATAGTATAGTAAGTAAAATAATCCTATTGCTAAACATACATAGGAATAAATAGAATGTACGTTAAAATATGGACCAAATACTGTTTCTTTTAAGTTAATTGAATATTCAACATAAAATAAATGGTGTAAATCATTTGTCCACAATACCAAAAGTGATAAAATTGGTATAACAAATAGTAATAAATAAGATTTCTTAAATTTAATTTTGGTATTCACAAAAATTAAACTGGTAAAAATAATCGAAATCGGGAAGAAGCATGCACATATGTAAGCAAAATAGTCAAAGTAAACAGGTGGTATATTAAGTCGTTCACTAAATAATAATTGGCATAGTACAAAAAAACTTAGTACAAACAACAAAATGATGTCAACACTAAAAATTTGTTGTAACTGATTTTTAGGCTTTTTTCTTAAGATTGAAATTAAAAATATAGTAGTAATAATAAATGAAATGCTAATAATAATCGTATAAAAAGTTGTCATGGTAACCTCCTTTTTCTTTTTTTGGTTGGAAGTAACAGCTTGTGCTATTACTTCCGACCTTAAGATTAATGAATATCAATGTTAAAATATCCAATGTCTGCTAAATATTTTAAATAATTTCTAATATAGCGAGTATCAATATATGGCCATTGGAAGCCAAGTTTTTCTAGTACTTTTGTGGTAAAGCTAGAATCAATTTTGATATTCGATTCATATACTAATTTTTTATCTTTATTTAAGTCATTTATAATACCTTCTAAGAAGTGTTTTTTGCTAGCATCTTGTAATAAAGTATTGATGATTTCGATAAATTTTTCAGATGTTACAATCTCTAATGGG
>CAOJXM010000010.1 GCA_948465625.1 uncultured Clostridium sp.
AGGTCCTCTTAAAATTCTCTGGTGCATCTCCCACAAATGGCCTTGCAATTACCGTTCCCACATTATATTTTGGCTGATTCAAAATTTCTCTTGCTATTTCACAAATTTCATACAATCTTTCCACTGCAATAACCTCTTCATGAGTAGCAATTTGAAACACACTATCTGCTGAAGTATAAATAATAGGATAACCTGTTTTGATATGTTCTTCTCCATACTCTTTTAATAATTCTGTACCAGAGCCTACTTTATTTGCCAAAATCCCTTCCAATTTTGCTTTTTGCATAAACTCCTGTATCAACTCATCTGGAAATGCATTTGGATACGTAGTAAATCCATCTCTTAAAATATAGCCAGACATTTCCCAATGCCCTACTGGGCTATTTTTTCCTACTGCTTGCTCTGCTGCTTTTCCATAAGCTCCGATTGCTTTCTTGCACTTATCTTCTATTTGTATTCCATCCATATTATACAATCCCATTTTTTGCATATTAGGTAATTCTAATTTGGTATTACGGTAAATTCCCTCTAAAGTATTACTTCCACAATCACCATATTGATTGGCATCTGGCAATTCACCTACGCCAAACCCATCAATTACAACTACAATCGTTCGATTTATCATTCTCTTCCCTCTTTTCTATCTCATACTCTGTTAACTCAATCGTCTTTTGTTTTATGCCATCTTCTTCATCCTCTTCTATAATACGAAAACTCTTTTCTGACTTTGGTTTCATTTCATACTGCTTTAAATCAAGCAAAACTTCATCTGTTAAATCCATTCCTATTGGCAAAGTCTTATTGCGATTTTCATAATAAATACTATTTGAAAGAAAAACAACATTGGTATCCTTTTTTAGATTAATTTTGTTTAAACAGATTGTTTCTTCTTTTGTTTTTTCTATAAACTTTTTAGGATTCATATTTCCTTTTTGAATACCTTCTTGTATTTCTTCTCCTTCTATATAAACTGCCATATCCAGTGGTGAAGTCATTTTCTGAAATGCCATATCAAAGTTCTTTTTGTACTTTTCTATCTCTTGTATGTATTCTTCTAGTGTAGTATCTTTTGTAATATTTAAAATTTGAAACTTATCTCTTGCAACCTCTCGATGCTTCTTACTTCCCATTAACTTTATTTTAGTACTATCTTCTGAAATGCTTCCAAAAATATCAAAATCCTCTTTTTGAAATAACACTTTTTGTGCTTCTGCCTCTTTTTTTAGTTCCTCTAATGCTATTTCTTCTTGTTTTCTTTGATTCACAACCTCTCTTTGCTCTGTACTTAAAATAAAGATTGCTTCTTGTTCTTCTTGTGTAAACGACTTTCTTTGCTTCAAATCAACTTGTATTCCTAAATCTTCAAAATCCTCTTCATAATCAAATGCCTTTGAAATTCTTGGAGCCACCACTTTTTCCTCTTCAATTCCTTGTATAAGCATTAAATTTTCATCCTTATTTGCAAATTTCCAAAATTCAAAAATACTTTTTTCATGACGATCAATTTCTTCAATATACAAACTAGCATTCTTTATTTTCAATTTCATGCTTTCTATTTTATTTTCACTTGCTTTTTTATCTAATCTTAAATTCTTTACCTGTAAAGATATACTATCTAATTCTTTACAAATTTTAACCAAATCCTCGATTGTATAATTTTCTTTCTCCTCTAATATCTCTAATTTTTTTCCCTCTGTTTCTGGTTCACTCTTCTTCTCCTCTTTCTTTTGTGGTTTTGCTTTCTCCTTCTTATTTGCCTTTAACTTAAAAAAGTACTTTACTCTTCCAAAAAAAGTCTTCCTACACTCTAAATAAGTACTAATCTGCTTCTCCTTTTGGAAATATTCTTCCTCTAAACTTACCACCCATTCTTTTCTTTCTTCTAGCAAACTTACTAAATCTTTCTTTTCCTGATACAATCTTTCTACTTCTGCAATTTGCTTTATTGCTTCTTGTTTTAATAAAAGTGCTAACTTCTCGTATTGAATCCTTTTATTATTTCGCTCAAACTCTAACTCTCCATTTCTACCAATTCGAGTCGTAAACTTATAATAATGAGGTAACTCTGTTTGCAAAATAAATAATGCTTTTAGCAATCTGTAGAACTCCTCTGTCTTTTCTTTTGTATTAAAATGAATACGATAATAACTTTGTATCTTCTCATACACTCTTGTAGTTCCTGTAATTTGCACACTTAAATTTCCTGTCTTATCATATACCTCATACATAAGTGGCCAATCCTTTGTAAACACCCACAAATACTTCTCTATATCAGAAAACTCCATCTTTTTCAAATATTTTCCAGAATACTCCATATGGCTAATTGGTACAAACACCTTATAAGATTTATTCGCCTTATAACACTCAATCTGCTTTTTTAATAAATAAAAAAAAGTAGAATAATCCAAATCTTCTGTTGTAACCAACATAAAATACTTCTTTGTATTCTCCGAATAATACACTTGCCACAAATAATTATCCTCAAACTTTACACGAAAAGGAACCTTTCGATTCAACTGTTGCTGTTTCTTTGCAACCTTCTCTATTTCCTCTATTTCTACCTCTTTTAACATCTTCAAAAACGTTGTATGTCTTAAAATATTCTCCTCTTTCTCTGTATCCAAATACGCATATAAGCTACTTGCTTGTGAATACTTCTCCTTAATACTATTCAAACGATTCGTTGGCGTAAGCATAATTTGAATTTCACGTACATCAATATACTGATACACTTTATACTGATTCTCCTCATAATATCTTGGTGGAAAATACTCTAATGGTTTATACTCTTTAACAAAATCTGGTATTTCATCAATCTCTAATCCTATATACTTTAACTTCTCCTCAATTAGTTCTTTCATAACTCCTCCTTTGTGGACCATTAGGGACGGTTCTTTTTGGTCCATTTTGGACCAAAAGGGACGCTTCTTCCTTGTTCTATCTTCCGAAAATAGCTTTACCGACTCCTTTATCTATCATAGTTGAAAATATATTTTTTAATATAATTAGTACGATTGGACCAATTAACATTCCCATTACTCCAATAAACTTAAATCCTGTATACATGGCAATCAATGTAAAAATCGGATGAATTCCAATGTGTTTGCTTACTACTCTTGGCTCAATAAATTGTCTTACCACTGACATAATCACCCACAATACAAGAATCGCAATTGCTAAGTTGATATCTCCATTAATAGCTGATACCACTGCCCATGGAACCATTGCTGTACCAGAACCCAAAATTGGTAAAGCATCTACAAATCCGATTACTAAAGCGGCTAGTAATGGAAATTGTACATTGAATCCCATTAATCGAAAAGCATACAATCCTACTAAAGAGATGATAAACGAAATAATAACCAAGATTGCTTCTGCTTTTAAATACCCACCTAAAGATTGGGTTAACTCCCTTACATGAATCCCTATTTTCTTTACCCACTCTCGTGGTAAATGATGCTCTAATTGGTCTAACATATATAGCTTATCTGTACATACAAAATAAATAGATAATAGTGTTACTACTACATAAATAGCAATAGTTGGTATTGCTGTTAGCATATTTAATAATGAAGTTAATCCATTTTTCACCCAAGTTGATATCGTTGCAATGACATCTCCTGCTGAATCTTGAATTAATTTTGTAATTTCTGGTGAGACTTTTATTTTATCAAAATCAATCTCATTAATCAAATTTTGCACTTGTATGTATGCATTTTCAATATACTCATTTAAGCCTTGTAATAGATTATATGATTCTGATATCAAGGCTGTAATTCCCCAAACTAACAATCCAATAATAATAGAGAATACAATTATTAATACAATAATAGCACTCGTTTTTCTTGTAAGCTTCGTTCTTTTCATCGTAAATCTTATAATTGGCTCTACCATAAGTGAAATTATAAATGCGATTAAAAATGGCATAAAAAATACTGCTAATTTAAACGCCAAATAAATTCCTATGATGCTGAAAGTCAGAACCAATAACCTTTTTCCAACTTTCGTCCAATATCCCATGTCTACTACCATATTTTTCTCCCTTTCTTATTTGATATTTATATTATGTGCCTAAGTTTTTTTTATTATACTATATCTGCTCAAAAATGAAAAGAAAAAAAGAGATTTTCGTCTTAAAAATCTCTTTTTCTAAAGTA
Organism: uncultured Clostridium sp.; assembly: GCA_948465625.1. Lineage (GTDB taxonomy): Bacteria > Bacillota > Clostridia > TANB77 > CAG-508 > CAOJXM01. The sequence goes on from CAOJXM010000010.1 coordinate 4,158, forward strand.
GTCAACTTCTTACTCAGCATTTTTAGCCTTTGGATTGCAATCACAAATATTCTCTAATGTATTACATACCTCTTTTGCTCCAACCTTACCATCATGATTTGCCAAATCCCCTAAGGTTAACATACCAACAATTTGATTATCTTGCATAACTGGTATTCTTCTAATTTGCAAATTAGACATCATTTTAGTTGCTTCATTTACATCAGTTTCTGGCGTACAACAACATACTTTACAAGTCATAACATCAGAAACTTTTGTTGTATTGGCATCTTTATCACAAGCAACTGCTCTTAAAATAACATCTCGGTCGGTTAAAACACCAACAATATTCTTATTATCATCACAAACAGGAATACAGCCAACATGATTATCACACATCATTTTAGCTGCATCTTTTACTGTACTACTTGGGTTGCAGTAGCACACATTTAAACTCATACACTCTTTTACTTTCACTTTACATACTTCCTTTCCAAATTGATATATTACTATTCTGCTCTAGTTTTTCAAAAATATGCACAAGATTAATTGTTGTATTTTTCTATTTTTACAAAAATTTAATTTATCTTAAAAAACTCTCTTTTTCAGATAAACGGTTCTAATCTATCTTTTATCTAATTTCTATTAAAGAAGCGTCCCAAATAGTCCAAGTTGGACCAAAAAGAACAGTCCCTATTGGTCCATTTTTTGCCTTACATATTCATATAGGATTACACCTGTTGCTACAGAAGCGTTTAGACTTTCGGTTTTGCCAAGCATTGGAATTTTGGCTTGAATGTCTGATACTGCTAATATTTCATCTGTTACTCCATTTGCTTCATTTCCAATTATGATTGCTTTTTTGTTGTATTCTACATCAAAGATACTTTTTTCGGTTTGTAAAGAGGTGGCAAGTATTTTAAATCGATGTTTTTTTATGTTTTTGATGGTTTGTACTAAATTTGTTGATTCGATTACTTTTACACGAAAAATGGCTCCCATGGTAGAACGTACTACTTTGGGATTGTAAGCATCTGCGGTATGAGAGGATACAATGATTTGGTTTAGGCCTACACTATCTACCGTTCTTAATATGGTTCCTAAATTTCCTGGGTCTTGTATGCCATCTAAGATAACAATCATTTCTTGATTGTAGTCTATGCTGTCCTCACTGCTTTCTTTGTTGATGACTGCTAATATTCCTTGTGGCGTACTTACATCGGTAAGAGTAGCAAATATTTTTTCACTTACATAAATACAGTCGTGTTTGGCTATTTCATATAGTAAGTTTTGCTCTAATGTATTATCTTTTACACATTCCTCACATACTACGATTTTGTCAATCTTAGCACCTTCTTGTATTGCCTCTTCTATTAGCTTAATTCCTTCTACCATGTATTGATTTGCCGTATCTCGATATTTTTTATCTTTTAATTTTCTTATGTTTTTAATCATTTCATTATCTTTACTCGTTATGACTTGCATATTTTAAAAACTCCTTTATTTTTTTTATCATTACAGCATCTGATTTTTCTAAGTGTTGATTTGCCAAATCCTTATTCTCCCAAAGCTTATAGGTTACATATGGCTCTTTTCCTGGTGAAAATTTAATTTTATTTTTATAGCTTTCAATCAATTTTCCTACCATTTCATTTGCAAATTTGGTTTCATCAAAATAAAATACGATACTATCTATTTTTTGTGTTATTTTGATAACACCTGCTTTTTTGCATAATTCTTTAATACGTGCTACTTCTAACAAATTGTTTACCTCTTCTGGAATGGTTCCATAACGGTCAATCATTTCGTCTGTAACATTTATAATATCGTCTTCGGTTCGACAAAGTGCAATATCTTGGTAAATCTCTATTTTTTGACTACCACTTTGAATGTATTCATCTGGTATATAGCTTGACAATCTTAAATCAATTTGCACATCTATTTCCTCTACTACTTCTACTCCTTGCATTTCTTTTACCACTTCATCTAATAGTTTACAATACGTATCATATCCAACTTGATCCATATGTCCATGTTGAATTTCTCCTAATAAACTTCCTGCCCCTCGAATCTCTAAATCTCGCATCGCAATTTTAAATCCAGAACCAAATTCCGTAAATTCTTTGATTGCTTTTAATCTTTTATCTGCAATTTCTGATAATAGTTTGTCTCTTTTGTAGGTAATATATGCATAACTTTGTAAATTTCCTCTACCTACTCTACCTCTTATTTGATATAACTGTGCTAGTCCCAATCGGTCTGCATTTTCCACAATAATAGTGTTTGCATTTGGAATGTCAATTCCTGATTCCAAAATGGTGGTACAAACTAATACATCAATTTTTCCATCGATAAAGTCCATCATAATTTCTTCTAGTTCTTTTCCCGTCATTTTCCCATGGGCAAATGCCACATTTGCCTCTGGTACCAATGTTGATACTTCTTCTGCTTTTTTAATAATGCCCTCTACATTATTATACAAATAGAAAACTTGCCCTTCTCTTTCTAATTCTTTGGTAATGGCCTCTCTTACTACTTCTTGGTCGTATTCTAGTACATAAGTTTGCACTGGTTTTCTATTTTGTGGTGGCTCATAAATTACTGACATGTCTCTTACTCCCACAATTGACATATGAAGTGTTCTTGGGATTGGCGTTGCTGTCATGGTTAGTACATCTACATTGGTTTTTAGCTCTTTTATTTTTTCTTTTGCTTTTACTCCAAATCGATGCTCCTCATCAATAATTAACAAACCTAAGTCTTTAAATTCAATATCCTTACTTAAAATTCGATGTGTTCCAATCACAACATCTACTTCTCCTAATTTTAACTTCTTTATTACTTGTTCTTGTTCTTTTTTGGTACGAAAACGATTTAATAATTCGACTTTAATTGCAAATTCTTCCATTCTTTGCTTAAAGCTTTCGTATTGTTGGTTGGCAAGTACGGTAGTTGGCACTAAATAAGCAACTTGTTTTTCATCCATACAAGCTTTAAACGCAGCTCGAATGGCTACCTCTGTTTTTCCATAACCAACATCTCCACATAAAAGTCTGTCCATAGGTTTATCTAGTTCCATATCTTTTTTTACTTCTTCAATACACCTTAATTGGTCATCGGTTTCTACATAAGGGAAACTATCTTCAAACTGCTTTTGCCATGCCGTATCTTTTGCATATGCATATCCTTTCACTTTTTGACGTTTGGCATACAACTCGATTAAATTTCTTGCCACCTCTTGTAAATTTGATTTTACTTTATTCTTGGTATTGGTCCATTCTTTGCTTCCTAATCGATTTAATTTTGGTATAGCTTCTCCTGCTCCAATGTATTTTCGAATATTATCTAGTTGATTGGTTGGAACATATAAAATATCGTCATCTCGATATTTAATTTTGATATAATCTTTGGTTACTTTATCTGCTTCAATGGTGTTTACCCCAATAAATTGCCCAATTCCATGGGATTTGTGTACCACATAATCTCCTACTTTTAAATCGGCAAATACCACTTTCTCTCCCTGACTAAAAGCAGAATGTGCCTTCTTTCTTCGTTTGGTATCTTTTTGAAATAATTCTTCACTACTAATGACTAATAACTTTAAATCATAACTTTCAAATCCCGTTGAAATTGCACCTGTTGTCACGATTACTTTCTTTTTTTGTAGTTGCTCTTGTGATAACTTTTCCACATATTGGTGTGGAATTTCCCTTTCTAATAACAATAATGATAACTTTTGTGCATTATCTGAATTTCCTGCTAAGGTTACTACCGTTTTATCTTGATTGATTGCTTGTTCTACTTCTTCTAAAAATAGTTCCATACTACTTTTATAAAAGTTGACTTCTCGAAATGCAAAATTGATTCCATTGTTAGCATCCTGTTTTTCTAAGAGGATTGTTGGTCTTTTTGAAATTTCAAATTGCAAATCTTCATATGCAAACATAGCTTCTATTGCTTGAGGTACTAGCTTTTGCTTTTCGATTAGCATTTTTTGTACACTTTGATTATCTTGTAAAATGTTTTGTGTTCTTGCTTGTATTTTGCCCTGTTCATCTAAAAATATAAGGAATTTTTGATTAACATATTCTAAAAAATTTGATTTTTTTGTGTAAAAATGATGGTAGTATTTATCGATTTTACTAATGTAGTTTCCTGATTGAATTAACTCTACATCTTGATTTACTACCTCTTGTGTTTTTTCGTCATAAATTTGCTCTTTTATGTTTTTGCAAACTTGTTCTAGGCTTTGTTCTAATATAAATTCATGAGCTGGATAGATTTTTATCTGTTTTATTTCTTCAATAGAACGTTGTGAGGCAATATTAAAATAGCGAATCGAATCGACTTCATCTCCCCAAAATTCTACTCTTACTCCTTTTTGATTGGTAATGGCAATATCAACAATGCCACCTCGTATGCTAAATTGTCCTCTGCCTTCTATTAATTCTGCCCTTTCATAGCCTAAGTCTACTAATATTTGTTTTAAGTTTTCTAAATCATAGGTTTTGCCAGAAGAAAATTCTAAAATATTTTGATATAATACTTCTTTTGCTACCATTGGTTGCATTAGTGCTTCTACTGTGGTAACAATCACATCTACTTTATTTTCTTGTATTTTATTTAAGGCTTCAATTCTTTCATAAGGTAAATCCTTGCTTTGCGTAATATAGTCATAGGTTACAATTTCTCTTTTGGGAAAAAATGCAACTTTGTCTGTAAAATAGCTAAAGTCTTTTACCATTCTTTTGGCCTGTATTTCGTTATAAGTTATCATTAAAATTTTGCTTTTTGCAATTTCTTTTGTTGCATAGGTTAGGTAAATCTTAGCAACGTCAGTAAGCCCAGTTAGCTTAACTGGACTTTTTTTGGCTTCTATTTCTTGTATGTAGCTATTAAATTTTTTGGAATTTGATAGCAAGTTAATGAGTGAATTCATTTGCTAACTCCTTCATAACATCTAATTTATTAGATGTTAATTATACTAAAATTTACGTGATTCGTCAATTCCTTTTCACTCATTTGTATTGGTTATCTCTTCCCCACCAATTCCATATATACACAATTTACCATAATACACACTACTTGCTTTTATAATGATATCAATTCTTTTCCTCCTGCATTGCTAATCTCAATTTTTGTACTAGCAGCATTTACCCCTGACTAATCACCACAAGATACTACTGCTACCATTACCAATGGATACTTTTTTCCTTTTATCTTATTGTAAGTCTTCTCTATTTTCCTTTTATATATACATAGGCAAAACGAATTACTTCCTTTTGCCTATGTTTTATAAATAAAAAGAAAAATGAAAAAACGTATAAGGTATTTCTACCTTCATACGTTTTATATCATATCCCCAATTAAATTACAAGTACTTTCGTAATTTGTAACAAAATTGTAATATTATAAATTTTTTTCAATCTTTCTACTTTATTTTTTCCTGTCACTCTACTGTCGCTATGGTTTTCGACATATTATTACAATATATTATTTTTTTCGACTTTTATCTATTGGTAAAATTTACACTATTAGTGTCTGTAAAGTTAAACCTATAAATGCTATATTGAATATGAAAGAGTTTTAAATGTAGTTTTAAGGGGGTTGATTCTATGGCACTAGATTACACGATTATTGGTAGTAGATTAAAACAAGCCAGAGTAAAATCGGGGCTTACACAGGAAGATTTAGCAGAAAAATTAAATGTTTCTATCGCTTTTTTAAGTAGAATTGAATGTGGTAAATACAAAATTAATTTAAAAAGATTAAATCAAATGTGTGGCTTTTTAGGTGTAGACGAAGCCTATATTTTAAGTGGTTCTTCCACTGATTTCTCTAATTATTTAGCTGAAGATTTATATCGTTTATTAAATAATTGCCCACCAGATAAACTTAAACTTATTTATAACGTTGCAAAAACTATAATTGAAACATAAGAAATCAAGAGACATTCTGTACAAATGCAGATGTCTCTTGATTCATAATTAAACAACAAAGTTCTATGGTACCCAACTGCAATCTCTGATTGCTATGTTGAATTAGGTTCTTATTGCATTGTTACATTCGCATCAATTGGGCAAATCTGAATAAACGTATTTCCATCATTTACTTCAATTACCTTACCAGACATATCTTTATACACTGTTTTAGCTGTTCTAGAAGATTTGGTACAAGTAATTGGAATTGCCTTTCCATTTGTAATATAATATCCATTTAATGTTCCTATATTATCTATTCCTTGTCTTCCTTTATTTTCTACATCTTCTAGTGTATAATTTCGTGCAAATGTAATAATAATATTTTTAGTTGCAATTACTTCCTTGCTTTCCCAATCCGTTTGTTTTACCCCTCTTGCATATCTTTCATATTTTTTGGTTTGTTCATTATAAGTATAACTAACCGTATGTAAAGTAGAATAAGGTATCGTTACCTTGGTTGCTACTTGCCCTTCCTCTAAATTCACTTCTGCTTCTTTGTAATTTAACACACTTTCATTCTTTGATTTTGTCTTATATCCTTTTCTACTAGCAATTTCTAATATATTTTTTGTATTGGTTACTGCATTATGTGGTGCCTTTTTATCTTTTACTCTCCAGAATGATTTTGAACTTTCTGATATTCCATTAATGTTGTTCACCTTAAAAGTAGAAATATCAGATTCTGCTTGTGGGCTCCATCCATAATGTACATAAATAGCATCATTTTCTAATGCATAATCCAGATAATAGTGTCTTGAACTTCTTACTGGACCTATTTTATCCAAATCTTTGCCCTTAAAAATTGGCATTAATCTAGTTTCTCCACCCTCTACAATAATCTCGTAAACCACATAAGCATCATTAATTCCTGCTTGTGGCCATGCACCTTTATGATTATCAATCATAACTGCAATAGGTCGTTCCTCACCATTGTAAATTTTAATATTCTCTTTTGGAATTTCTTCCTTTACTTCTTTTCTTCCTTCTTCTTGCCCTAATGAAATCACTTCATTTTCTTTCCCTTTTGCAACTTCTTTATCCTTTATAATCTTCATTACCAATAACACACCAGCTATTACAATTACGACTACTAAAATAGCAATTAATACTTTTATTCCTACGTTTCCTTTATTTGTTCTAATCATAATATTACCCCTTTTGCTTCTTTGATGTTTCTATCTTTTGTACTTTTAAAATAATGTTGTCTTTCGATAAAGTGATACCATTCCATATAATAAAACAATGATTAAAATTCCAACACATGCTCCTACAATAATTTCGCCTACTGACCTCTTTTTATTTTCATATCGATTAATGCCTACAATTAAAGCAAGCACCAAAGATAATGTAAATACTACAACATTTCTTGTGGTTAACCAAATAATCGTTAAAGCTGCAAATGCTACTGCGGTCTGTCCACTTGGCATAAAATGCTCTTTTATAAATTTATGCTTGGTTGTACTTGCTGCTTTTAATGTAACAATGGCAATAACCGTAAGCAATACTCCTACAAAAGCCAAATGCACTGGTGAGTTTGCAACATTGTCAATGATAACCGTTCCAATTGTACTAATCTTTTCAAAAAATAAAAAGTAAGCAACAATAATGGCATTAATCGCCGCAATCACAACGGCTCCTGCTCCCACATCTTTTGCAATTTTTGCTTTTGGATGATATAAATCGGTATATAAATCAACTACTGTTTCTATTGCTGTATTAACCATTTCTGCTATAATAACCAAAACTACTGTAAACATTAAGCACAAAAACTCTGCTCGATTCAAATCAAAAAATAAACTAATCAACATAACCGCCACTGCAATAACTAATTGCTTTTTAATATTGGATTGTGTGGTTATGGCATAAATTATCCCATCTAAAGCATTTTGCAATGCTTCTAAAAAATTACTATTTTGTGTTTTTTGCTTTTTTTCTTGTTCCTTCTCTTTCAAAACAAATCCCTTTATTTCCTAGATTTAGGTTTTTGGTTCCTATAAACCTTACTTTTCCCCTTCGTCTCTTGTAATTTCTAGTTGTTTTAAGATTGCTTCTTCTTTTGGTCTCATCTTCTTTTTTTCTTCCTCTTCTATATGGTCATACCCCATCAAATGATAAAAACCATGCACAAGCATATAGGCTAGTTCCCTTTGAAAACTATGCCCATATTCTTTTGCTTGTTCCTCCACTTTCGGTAGAGAAATTATAATATCTCCTAATACATCTTCTACCTCGTTTTTTTGGTTTTGAATGAGATGTTCTAATTCTTCTTTTTCAAACATAGGAAAAGATAATACATCTGTCGCCTTATCTATGTTTCTGTATGTCTTATTGATTTCTTGTATGTGTTTTAAATCTGTTAGTGTTACACTGACATACAAATTAGTAGCTAAGATTTTTTCTTCTTCAAAACAGGTATTTATGACTTGCCTAATTAACTCTTCTACTTGTTTTTGTTGTGTTATTCCCAAATACTCTATTTGTACCAATTCTCTTTTTACTTCCATTTACTCTCCTTGTTTTTTGCTTTTTAAGCTACTTTCTTCTTCCCATTTAATTTTATGGCTAAC